>NZ_JBHWYX010000037.1:0-83470 GCF_042728795.1 Streptomyces sp. NPDC060184 | reverse complement strand
TGCGTCAGTTGTGTATAAGAGACCGGGTCCCGGACCGCCCGGTGCGGTCCGGGACTCGGGACCGGCGCGAGGTCCCTCAAAGCGCGGGCGCATCAGAGGGCTGCGAACCTGACCACCTCCGCGTACGACGAATACGGGAACACGCTGGGCGCGGCCACGGCCACTGCCTACGGATGGCTGGGCTCGCACCAGAGGGCGGGCGAGGGCGTGAGCGGCCTGACCCTGATGGGAGCCCGTCTGTACGACCCGAGGACCGGGCGCTTCCTTCAGGTCGACCCGGTGTACGGCGGGAATTCCGACGCCTACACCTATCCGGGTGATCCTGTGTCGATGCTGGATCTCGACGGGCTGACGAAGAGTCCGCGTTCCTGCGGAATCATCTGTCAGGCGCTCTTCTCGGCGGCCAAGTTCGGCATCGGCAAGATCGCGTGCAAGGCCACGGGACTCGCGTCGTTCGTGTGTGCCGGCCTGGTCGGAGCGGTCTTCGCCGTCCTGAAATACGCGTACGGCTGCTACGAGCGCTGCTGGAAGACCACCACTGCCGCCAAGAAATTCGCTACCGGATTCGTCACCGGCGTTGCCGGAAAGATGGCTTTCGGTAAGGCCAAGGCGAAGTACGGACCCAAGCTGACCAAAGCGATCAAGAAATGGGGAGGCGTCATCAAGAAGACCCTCAGAAGCTGGGGCGGCAAGCTCTGGAGCAGGGTACTGGTCGTCATGGCTAAACTCGGCCTCCGGTAGAACGGCCTCGTTCTGAGCAAGGGGGCCGGTGGGAATCCGCGACGGCCCGAGCCGCAGCGCGCCGATCCACCGGCCCCTCTGACCCCACGTACAGCGAAACAGCAGGAATCGGAAACCGAGCACGTCATGCACATATTCTTTTACGTGGCCCGCCGTGCGCTGGTGGGATCTCTTCTCTTCAGCGTCGTCGCCACGAGCCTCGTGGCGATCGAATCGTTCTACGAGGACGGCATGCCACTGGATGCCGGCAGTGATCGGGTTCCGGTCATCGCGTTCTGTCTACTGATCGGCTTTCTGGGCTTCCTCCTGATCGCGGGCTACAGCGGTTTCCGCCATGTTCAGGAGATCAAGAAGGCAGGGTTTCCGGTCGACCTGGCCCACGTGTCGATGAAATCGGAAGAGGAATTCGGACTCGACCTGCCGGCCGACAGGGCATGCGATGCCGCCCGGAACGGCCTCGCATCGCTGGACGGACTGCGTCTGCGTGACGGTGGGACGACCGAGCGGCAGGACCTCCGGGCCGTACGGCGCATCGGTCCCGAATTCGCCGAGGAGACGTACCGGCAGGTGGTCTCGGTACGGATTCGCCCCGCGGCAGCAGGCACCTCACGGGTGACGGTCCGCAGCCGGGCACGGTTCCGGCTGAGTCTCTTCGACCACGGGCGCAGCAGACAGCACCTGGCCGAGGTGGTCGCCGCGATCCGGTCCCACGCGGCCGGTTCCTGAGCCGGCGGCCACCCTCCAGCAGGGTGTCTCTCCGGCCACTCCGCCCGCCGGGCGACGCCCGGCTCGCACCGTTCGCCGCGGTGCCGGAACCGTCCTCGTACGCCCGCGCGAGGACGGTTCCTCCATCTTTCAATCGCGCGCACCGGACGCCGCCGGACCGGCCTCCGGCCGGGCGGCGGCACTCCCTACTTGCCGCGAGCCCGGGCGGAAGCATGGGCCGATGCCTCGGCGTCCGGGGCATCGTCCGGGGTCTCCTCGAAGTTCACCCGGCCCATGTGGCGGTTCATGGACTTCATCAGCAGCCACACGCCGACGGCGAGCGCGGCGAAGACGAGGAAGCCGAGAACGCCGGGGGTCACCTTGTTCTTGTCGAGCTCGTCGGCGGCCAGCGGGACGAGATGCGTCAGTGCCTGGGTGGAGTACATATCAGGCATTGTCGCGGATGCCCGCGAAGAGATCGCTCTCGGGGAGGGAGGTATCGACGCCGGACCTCACGAGCTCGTACTCCTCGGTCGGCCAGACCTCCTTCTGCACGTCCATCGGCACGCGGAACCAGCCGCCGTCCGGGTCGATCTGCGTGGCGTGGGCGATGAGCGCCCGGTCCCGCACCTCGAAGAAGTCCGCGCACGGGATGTGCGTGGTCAGGGTGCGTTCGGTGTGCTGCGTCTCCTCCCAGCGCTTCAGCCAGTCGCCGTACGGGGACTCCAGGCCGCGCGCCAGGAGCGCTTCGTGCAGGGCGAGGGTGCGGGGCTTGTTGAAGCCCTGGTTGTAGTAGAGCTTCCGCGGTTCCCAGACGGGGCCGAACGCGTCCTCGGGGAAGCGCTCCTTGTCGTTCGCACCCTCGAACGCGATCATCGTGATCTTGTGGGTCATGATGTGGTCGGGGTGCGGGTAGCCGCCGTTCTCGTCGTACGTGGTGACGACCTGCGGGCGGAACGAGCGGATCCGGGCGACGAGGCGCCCCGCGGCGGTCTCCTCGTCCTCCAGCGCGAAGCAGCCCTCGGGAAGCGGGGGCAGCGGGTCGCCCTCGGGAAGGCCGGAGTCGACGAAGCCGAGCCACTCCTGCTGGACGCCGAGGATCGCGCGGGCCTCGTCCATCTCCTTCCTGCGCACCTCGTGGATGTTCTCCTCGATGTACGCGTCTCCCTGGAGCCGGGGGTTGAGGATGGAACCACGCTCGCCACCGGTGCAGGTGACGACCATGACCTCCACCCCCTCGGACACGTACTTGGCCATGGTGGCCGCGCCCTTGCTCGACTCGTCGTCGGGGTGGGCGTGGACGGCCATCAGGCGCAGCTGCTCGGTCAAGACTCGGTCCTCAGTTATTTGTCGCGATGGGCAACTCCTATAGTGACCGAACGGGAAGGTGGAAAATTCCTCGATTCCCCGCACAGGAGGAACGATCATGACGGCGCTGCGCGAGGCCACACCCGAGGGCCGGTACGGCCGGAACCGGGACCAGCAGGCCGACCGCACGCTCCGGGTGGTCGGCGCGGTCCTGGGTGCGGCGCTGGTCGGCGTGATCGTCTGGATCGGTGTGGACTACATCGGCGGTACGGACATCAGCGCTGAGCTGATCAAGTCCAAGGTCGTCTCCGACGAGCGGGCCGAGGCCCATCTCGAAGTGCACAAGGACGAGGACTCCGGCGGCTTCTGCACGGTGCGCGCCCTGGACGCGGCGGGCAGCGAGGTGGCCCGCAAGGACTTCCGCTTCGACCAGCACGTGGGCCGTATCGACGAGGTCGTGGCGCTGCGCACGACGGCCCGGGCCAGCGCGGTGGAGCTGGTGGGCTGCACCAGCGGCGGTTCGGCGGGCTGAGCCCCGGCGTTCCGCCCGACGCCCCCGGCGCACGGCCCGACGCGGACCAATCCGCCCGGCGTCCCTACACCCCGTGGTTCCTCATGGCGGCCGTACTGTCCGCCACGCCTCCATCGGCACCGGGTAACCTTCTCCCCCTTTGCCCGGGAAATTGTTAGGCTCGTGGTTTCGCCCACCCGAGAGGGAACAAGCTCGGGGCAGGGCGATGCTTTGTATTCCCAGCACCGACGAGGAGCACCTGTGACCCAGACCAGCGAAAACGTCACCTGGCTCACGCAGGAGGCGTACAACCAGCTCAAGGCCGAGCTGGAGTACCTGTCTGGTCCCGCGCGCACGGAGATCTCCGTAAAGATCGCGGCGGCCCGTGAGGAGGGCGACCTCCGCGAGAACGGCGGGTACCACGCGGCCAAGGAAGAGCAGGGCAAGATGGAGCTCCGGGTGCGCCAGCTCACCCAGCTCCTGGAGCACGCGAAGGTCGGCGAGGCGCCGGCCGACGACGGTGTGGTCGAGCCCGGCATGGTCGTGACGATCGCCTTCGACGGCGACGAGGACGACACGGTGACCTTCCTGCTCGCCTCCCGTGAGTACGCGAGCACGGAGATCGAGACGTACTCGCCGCAGTCGCCGCTCGGCAAGGGCGTCAACGGCAAGCGCATGGGCGACGACGCGGAGTACGAGCTGCCCAACGGCAAGAAGGCCACGGTGAAGATCCTGTCGGCCAAGCCGTACACCGGCTGAGCCACCGAGCCGTCCGCGTCGCGCCGCGACGCGTGAAGCCCCGGCGGCGGACTCCCGAGGAGTCCGCCGGCCGGGGCTTTCGCGTGCGGCGTCCAGCGGGACGCGGCACCCTCAGGTGGCCGCCCGCCGGTATTTGCGGACCGCCAGCGTCCGGAAGACCACGGTGATCACGACGGACCAGATCAGCGAGGCCCAGACCGGGTGCTGCATCGGCCAGGCGTCGGACGGGGAGACGCCCGGGTTGCCGAAGAGGACGCGGCACGCCTGCACGGTCGCGCTGAACGGATTCCAGTCGGCGATCGGCTGGAGCCAGGACGCCATCTGGCTGGAGTCGACGAAGGCGTTGGAGATGAAGGTCACCGGGAAGAGCCAGATCAGGCCGCCGGAGGTCGCCGCCTCGGGGGTGCGTACGGTCAGCCCGATGAGGGCGCCGATCCAGGAGAAGGCGTACCCGAGCAGCAGGAGCAGGCCGAACGCGCCCAGGGCCTTCCAGATGCCCTCGTGGATGCGCCAGCCGACGAGCAGGGCCACGACCACCAGCACCAGCACGGTGAGGGTGGTCTGCACGAGGTCGGCGATGGTCCGCCCGGTGAGGACCGCGCCCCGGGCCATCGGCAGGGAGCGGAACCGGTCGATGAGGCCCTTGTGCATGTCGTCCGCGATGCCCGCGCCCGCGCCGGCCGTGGCGAAGGTGACGGTCTGGGCGAAGATGCCGGCCATCAGGAAGTTGCGGTAGACCTCCGGGGAGGTCGAGCCGCCCACGTTCATCGAGCCGCCGAAGACGTAGCTGAACAGCACCACGAACATGATGGGCTGGATCAGGCCGAAGAGGACCACCTCGGGGATGCGGGTCATCCGGATGAGGTTGCGTTTGGCGATCACGAGGGAGTCGCCGACCGACTGGACGATGCCGCCGGACGGGCGGGGGGCCAGGCTCGTTTGGACCTCTTCCGTGCGCGTGGTCACCGTACGTCCTCCTTCGCGTTCCCGGGCCCGGGGGAAGCCGCCGTCGAGCCGCCTCCTCGCCTGCCGCCCCTGGCGTTGCCGTCCCCTCCGTCCGCGCCTTCGCCGTTCCCGTTCCCGTTGCCGTTCTCGGTCTCGGCCGCGTGGCCGGTCAGCGAGATGAAGACGTCGTCCAGGGTGGGGCGGCGGAGCCCGATGTCGTCGATCTCCACGTTCCGGCCGTCCAGGTCACGGATGACCTCGGCGAGGAGTTTGGCGCCGCCGGTGACCGGGATGGTGAGCTTGCGCATGTGCCGTACGACGGTGACCTCGCCCTGGCCGTACCGGGCGAGCGCCTCGCGGGCGGGGTCGATCTCTTGTGGGCTGTGCACGACGACCTCGACGCGTTCGCCGCCGGTACGGGCCTTGAGCTGGTCGGACGTACCGCGCGCGATGACCTTGCCGTGGTCGATGACGCAGATGTCGTGGGCGAGGTGGTCGGCCTCTTCGAGGTACTGCGTGGTGAGCAGCAGAGTCGTTCCGCCACCGACGAGTTCCTCGATGACCTCCCAGAGCTGCTGGCGGTTGCGGGGGTCGAGGCCGGTGGTCGGTTCGTCCATGAACATGACCGGTGGCCGGACCACGAGGGCCGCCGCGAGGTCGAGCCGCCGCCGCATGCCGCCGGAGTACGTCTTGGTGGTCCGGTCGGCGGCGTCGGTGAGGTGGAACCGCTCCAGCAGTTCGTCCGCCCGCGTCTTCGCGTCCCGGGCGCGCATCTGGTAGAGCCGGGCGACCATCCGCAGGTTCTCGCGGCCGGTCAGGTACTCGTCGACCGCGGCGAACTGCCCGGACAGCCCGATGGAGCGGCGTACCTCGTTGGGTCGGGCCAGTACGTCGATGCCCGCGACCTCGGCCCGGCCGCTGTCGGGCTGCAGCAGGGTGGTGAGGACGCGCACCGCGGTCGTCTTCCCCGCGCCGTTGGGGCCGAGGAGGCCGAGAACCGTTCCCTCGGGGACGTCGAGATCGACGCCGTCCAGCGCTCGTACGTCGCCGAAGGTCTTGACCAGGCCTTCGGCGTGGATCGCACCTGGCACAGGAGATACCCCCCGTCTGCTGTGGGACCGTCTGCTGTCGGACGGACCGGTTGTCCGTTCACATACCTACGGAGCGCATCCTAGGGCGTTACGGACAATTCGCACCCGAGGGGAACGGCCGGGCGCGGCCCCGCCTCACTCGACGATGAGGTGCCCCGCGGCACGGAGGACGGCGGCGACCTCCTCGCAGTGTTCCGGGCCCTTGGTCTCCAGGTGCAGTTCGACCTCCGCCTCGGTGAGGCCGAGGCGCGGCTCGGTCCGTACGTGGCTGATGTCGAGCACGTTCGCGTCGGCACCGGACAAGGTGGCCAGCAGGGCTGCCAGCGCGCCGGGCCGGTCCACCATCCGCACCCGCAGGCTCAGGTAGCGTCCGGCCGCGGCCATGCCGTGGCGCAGGGTGCGCTGCATCAGCAGCGGGTCCACGTTTCCGCCGGAGAGCACGGCCACGACCGGCCCCCGGAAGGACGTCGGGTCGCTGAGCAGGGCGGCGACGGGGCTGGCGCCCGCGGGTTCGACGACGAGCTTGGCCCGTTCCAGGCAGAGCAGCAGGGCACTGGAGAGTTCGTCCTCGGTGACCGTGCGGACCTCGTCCACCAGCTCCTGGATCAGGCCGAACGGTACGTCGCCGGGGCGGCCGACCCTGATGCCGTCGGCCATCGTCTGCGGCGTCGTCTCCAGGGCGACCGGGTGCCCGGCGTCGAGGGAGGGCGGGTACGCGGCGGCGCCCGCGGCCTGCACCCCGATGATCTTCACGTCGGGACGGAGCGCCTTGACGGCGACGGCGATGCCCGCCGCGAGTCCCCCACCGCCGATGCCGACGACGATGGTGCGGACCTCCGGGCACTGTTCGAGGATCTCCAGACCGACGGTGCCCTGGCCCGCGATGATGTCGGGGTGGTCGAAGGGGTGGATGAAGACCGCTCCGGCCCGCTCCGCGTACTCCTGGGCGGCGGCCAGGGTCTCGTCCACGACCTGGCCGTGCAGCCGGACCTCGGCACCGTACTCGCGGGTCGCGGCGACCTTGGGGAGGGGGGCGCCGACCGGCATGAAGACCGTGGAGCGTACGCCGAGCAGAGAAGAGGCGAGTGCGACACCCTGCGCATGGTTTCCGGCACTCGCGGCGACGACTCCGCCCGCCCGCTCCTCCGGGGTGAGGCCCGCGATGCGTACGTAGGCTCCGCGCAGTTTGAAGGAGCCGGTGCGCTGGAGGTTCTCGCACTTGAACTGGACGGGGGCGCCGACGAGCTCCGACAGGTGGCGACTGCCCTCCATGACGGTCGTTCTGGCCACGCCGGACAGTATTTTCTGCGCGCCCCGGACGTCGTCGAGGATCAGCGGCGGGTGGGGTGCGGACGTACGGAAGCTCATGACCGCCAGTCTCGCAGCTCGCCGCCGGGCCGCCCGCCGAGTGGTCCTGCCGCCCCGGCGTCGCGGCCTCCACCGTCTTCCCGGGTGCCCGGGTTTGCCTACCGTGGACACACCCGCCCGCATCGCCGCGTACTGTGTCCCCCACCCATCCGACACCGCACGAAGAGAGCTATTGGCCATGCCCCCTCAGGACATGACGAATGCTGCGTCTCCTTCCGGGGACGACGTCCCCGCCCCCCGGGGCTACGACCCCGTCGTCCTCGACACGCTCCAGCACCAGGTGGCGGTCTTCGCCCGGCGTGCGGAGCAGACCCGTCTCGGCGGCGTCGGCAAGGTCCGCAACTCGATGGACCGGGCCGCCTACTTGCTGCTGAACCGGCTGGACCGGGAAGGCCCGATGGGCGTGAAGGCCCTCGCCGCGGGCATGGGGATCGACTCCTCGACGGTGACCCGTCAGGTCGCCCCGCTCGTGGACACCGGGCTGGTCAAGCGGACCTCGCACCCGGAGGACGGCCGTGCGGTCGTGCTCCAGTTGTCCCCGCGCGGACAGGCCCGCCTGGAAGAGGTGCGCACCTCCCGCCGCGATCTGATGTCGCAGGTCACGAGCGACTGGAGCGAGGAGGAGCGGGAGACCTTCTGCACCTTGCTGACGCGCTTCAACGGTGCTCTGGCGGTCCGGCAGGCTGCTCACCAGCAGCAGAGCGACTGACCTGGAACTACCCTGGAAAAGCAGGCCCACGTGAAGAACGAGGAGGCCGCCATGACCAGGAAAGTCGCCGACTGCCGTAAGTATCCGAGCGTGTCGGGCTGCTCGCTGACCATCTCCGGCGAGGAGAACGAGGTCGTCCGGGCAGCGGCCGAGCACGCCGTCTCGGTGCACGAACACAAGGACGGCCCCGAGCTGCGTGAGCAGATCAGGGCCTCGCTGGACGACGAGAACGCGAAGTCCGCCGTCTGAACGGCCGGCTTGAGGGCCCGAGAGCCGGAAGCCCGTGCCGGGAGCCCGAGAGCCCGTGCCGGGAACCCGGGCCCGAGCGCCTGCCGGATGTCCTGCGGTGTCTGCGGGTGTCCGGGAGTACGGTGCCGGGGAGCGTTCCCCGGCACCGCTCGTACGGGCGGACGCCACGCGCAGTGGCGAAGTGACGGAGTGGCGGAGGGCCGGGCAACACCCCTCCGCCGTGACGGAGTCCTGTGTCGGCCGAGCCTCCGCCGCAACGGATTTTGGTGTCAGCCGAGCGCCTGGGCGAGGTCGGCCAGCAGGTCGTCGCCGTTCTCGATGCCGACGGAGAGCCGGACCAGGTCGGCGGGGACCTCCAGCGGGGAGCCCGCGGCGGAGGCGTGGGTCATCCGGCCCGGGTGTTCGAGCAGCGACTCGACCCCGCCGAGTGACTCACCGAGGGTGAACAGCTCCGCTCGGTTGCAGACGTCGACGGCCGCCTGCTCGCCGCCGCGCACGCGGAAGGAGACCATGCCGCCGAACGCCCGCATCTGCTTGGCGGCGATCTCGTGGCCCGGGTGGTCCGGCAGTCCGGGGTAGAGGACCTGCGTCACCGCGGGGTGGCGGGTGAGGAGTTCGGCGATCCGGCCGGCGTTCTCGGTGTGCCGGTCCATGCGCACGGCGAGGGTCTTGATGCCGCGCAGCACCAGCCAGGCGTCGAACGGGCCCGCGACCGCGCCCATCGCGTTCTGGTGGAAGGCCAACTCCTCGGCGAGTCCCTTGTCGTTGACGACGAGCGCGCCGCCGACCACGTCGGAGTGGCCGCCCATGTACTTGGTGGTGGAGTGCACCACGACGTCCGCGCCCAGCGCCAGCGGCTGCTGGAGGTAGGGGCTGGCGAAGGTGTTGTCGACGACCAGCCGGGCACCGGCCTGGCGGGCCACGTCCGCGACGGCCGCGATGTCGGTGATGCCGAGCAGCGGGTTGGACGGCGTCTCGACCCAGACCGCCTTGGTGCGCGGGGTGATCGCGGCGCGTACCGCGGCCACGTCCGAGGTGTCGGCCACCGAGAACTCCACGCCCCACCGCGACGCGACCTTGGCGAACAGCCGGAAGGTGCCGCCGTAGGCGTCGTCCGGGATCACCACGTGGTCGCCGGGGGTGAGCAGCGTACGGAGCAGGCAGTCCTCGGCGGCGAGTCCGGAGGCGAAGGCCAGTCCGCGCCGGCCGCCCTCCAGCGCCGCCAGGTTCTCCTCCAGGGCGGTGCGCGTCGGGTTGGCGCTGCGGCTGTACTCGTATCCCCCGCGCAGTCCCCCCACACCGTCCTGCTTGTACGTGGACACCTGGTAGATGGGCGGAACGACGGCGCCGGTGAGCGGATCGGCGGTGTTTCCCGCGTGGATCGCGAGGGTCTCGAAGCTGTGCTGGTCGGTCATGAGGCCCGAGCGTAGTTCGTCGCGAGGGCCCGCACCGGACGCTCGGCCGTACGGGGACAATGGGTCCATGGAGATTCTGTGGTTGCTGGTCGCGCTCTGCATGATCACAGCGGTGCTCGGGCCGTTCCTGTGGCGCCGCCGGGACGGTGGTGTCCAGCTCACGACGCCCGGTTCGCCGGACGCGGCCGATCCGGAGACGTACGGCTTCCTGCGGCAGGAGCTGCTGGACGTGCGGCTGCCCGGTCCGGACCAGGACCTGGTCGACGTGCTCCACGTGGTGCAGGCCACCCAGGAGTGGCGGGCGGCGGCCCAACTGCTCGCCGGTACGCCGCAGGAGGGCGAGCTCCGGTGGCAGCGGGTACAGGCGTTCGCAGGGGCAGCCGCGCTCGAACTCGGCGAACGGCCGGGCGTGGGCGGTGCCTGGCTGCGCTCGTGGCGTGCAGAGGCGCCCGGGGACCCGGGTGCGGCGGCGGTGCACGCGGAGTTCCTGGTGCAGCGGGCGTGGCGGTCCTCCGCGGTGGGCAGCGAGGACTTCCGGGTGCTGCTGGACGAGGCGCGCACGGTCGCCGGTGAGGCGTCGGCGCTCGCGCCCGGCGACCCCGTTCCGTACCTCACGCGGCTGGCGGTGGCGCGCGGACTGGGCTATGCCCCCGAGGAGTTCGACCGGCTCTGGGCGGAGGTCCTCGACCGCGCCCCGGCGCACTTCGGCGCGCACCTGGCGGCACTGCACTACTGGTCCTCGAAGTGGCACGGCTCGCGCGAGCTGGCCGACCGGTTCGCCACCTCCGCCGCCGCGCGCGCCCCGCAGGGCTCGCTGCTCGCCGCGCTGCCGCTCTTCTCGCTCTACGACAATCTGCCCGAGCTGAACCTGACACCGAGCTTCTACCGGAGCGCGGCGGTGACGAAGGCCGTCGAAGGGGCGATGTACACGGTGCACTCGGCGCGCCAGGACGACCCGACGCTCGCCCATGTCCGGCACCTGCTGGTGCTCTTCCTGGTCCGGATGGACCGCTGGTCCGAGGCGATGCACCAGTTCGTCCGCATCGACGGGTACGTCGGAGCGCTGCCCTGGACCGAGGACGCCGACCCGGCCGGCGCGTACGCGATCCACCGCGCGCTCGCGGTGGCCGGCTACGAGGCGAACGGCGGCAGCCCGGCGCGACTGCTCGGCTGAAGGTTGGGGTGGACGGAGGGCCCCGCCCTGAGCCCATCGGGCCCCTCCGCCCCGCCCGGCCCCTCGTGCCCCACCACGCCCACCGCTCCCTCTGCGTCCCCTGCCTACCTCACGCCCTCGGGGTCCCCCGCGCCCGCCAGGTCACCGGTGGGACACGATCCGATCACTCCCCACAACCATTTGACCTCGGGCTTTGTCGTTTTTCGCGGACTGTCACATCCATCGGCTGATGTCCGTCCGCCGATGCCCGATTCCCGTGGGGGGAACCATTCCGTGGGCGCAACCCTGCGCGCGCTGCGCGCCCTCGTCCTGCTCGCCGGCTTCTACGTCTTCGGACTGCTGCTGCTCGCGGCGATCCTCGCCGTCGACGTGTCCCTCGCCCTGGCCGGCCTGCGCGGCCCGGCGCTGCTGAAGCTGTGCATCCTCTCGGCGCTGGTGGCGTGGCCGATCGTCCAGGGCTTCCTGATGCTCCGGACACCGCACGGTGAGGACCCCGTCGGGCTGGAGGTCTCCGAGGCCGACGAGCCGGAGCTCTGGCGTACGGTGCGCGAGCTCGCCGACGCCGTCCGGACCCGGGCCCCGTCCCGGATCGTGCTCACCGGCGACGTCAACGCCGCGGTCTCCGAGGACTCCCGCTTCCTCGGCATGCTGCCCGGCCCGCGCGCCCTCTGCCTCGGCGTCCCGCTCGTCCAGGGGCTCAGCGAGGCGCAGCTGCGCTCGGTGCTCGCCCACGAGCTGGGCCACTACTCGCACGCCGACACCCGGCTGGCCGGGATCACCGTCCGGGGCCGCGCCCAGGTGATGCGTACCATCGCCCGGTTCGAGGAGCGCGCGGGCAGGACGGCTGACCGCGAACGCGCGCGGCTGCAGGAGAAGTCCGACCGCGCCGTCGCCAAGGGCAAGCAGCCCAAGGACGTCGACCCGGGCCGGGCGGGCATCAGCTTCCGCACGATGGCGAAGGTGTACGGCCTGTACGCCCGGTTCTACTTCTGGGCGACGCTCGCGGGCGCCCGCCGCCAGGAGTTCGCGGCGGACGCGGCGGCGGCCCGGATCACGGGCCGCGACGCCACCGCGTCGGCGCTGCGCGAGATCCCCGGGCTGAGCGCCGCCCACGCCTTCTACCTCGACCGGTACGCGACGCTCGGGCTGTCCGCGGATCTGATGCCGCCGCGCGGCGAGGTGTTCGGCGGCTTCGGCCGGATGCTGGCGGCGCGTGAACTGGAACTCGCCTCGATGCGCGCCGAGCTGCCCACCGAGACCGTCTCCCGCTACGACTCGCACCCGCCGATCCAGGAGCGCGTGCGCCGCATCGAGGCGCTGGCCCCCGACGGCCGCACCGACGAGGGCAAGGGCGCCGCGTCGGGGCTGCTCGCCGACGTGGACCGGACACTGGCGGCCCTGGAGGACGTGGTGCTGATCGACACGGTGCGCTCGCTGCCGCGCGCGGCCGGCTGGCAGGAGCTGCTGGACGCGTCCATGGACGTGCGGCTGCGCTCGGCGGACTCCCCCGTGCACCGCGCGCTGGCCATGTACACGCAGGCGCCGCCGACGCTCGCCGCGCTGCTGAAGGTGATCGAGGACGGTCAGCTCTGGAAGCTGGCGCAGCGGCTGCCGCTGTCGGAACAGGCCGCCGCCGCCAAGGGGCGCGCCTTCCGCGAGTTCGCGCGGCCCTCGCTCCTCGGCGGGGTGAAGGCGATGGCGCTGGCGGAGCTCTCCGCCGAATCCCGTCTGACCTGGGAGTTCTCCTGGTCGGAGCCGGCCGCGCCGCGGGTCGTGGCGCTTGCGGACGGCACCGAGCCCGATGTGGAGGCCGCTGTGGAAGCGGCGGTGGCCGACGTCCCCGAGACGGCCGCGCTGCGCGCGCTGGTCGGGTCGGCCCGGCCCACCGCGCCCTCGCCGGACTCCCCCGGCTCGCCGGAATCCCCGGACTCGCCGGATTCCCCGGCCCCCGGTGCCTCCGCGTGAGCCCCCGCACAAGACCGCACGCACGACTCCGCCCCGTTCATCACCACACGGATTCACAGAGAGACACGACGTGACCATTATGCTCTGGGTCGTCCTGACCCCCATCGCCCTCATCGCCCTGGCCATCGTGATCTTCTTCGGCAAGGCGATCCTGGCGGGGGCCGTCGAGGGCTGGCGCGAGGGGACCTCCGAGACCGACGCGAACGGCGACGCGTACGAGCTGCCCGAGGAGTGCGCGGCGCTCGGCCTGCTCCCCCGCGACCAGCTGGACAAGACCGCGCCCGGCCCGGAGCCCGAGGTGGTGACCGCCGCGCTCACCGCTGCGGTGACCGGTGACTGGCAGCCCGCCGCCGAGCTGATGCGGAACACCGCCGAGGCGAAGGACTGGGAGCGCCGCTCCGGGTACGCGTACACGCTGGGCGACAAGGCGGCGGAGGACGACGCCTGGCTGCTGGCCTGGGAGACCGCGCGCCCCGACGACCCGGACGCGGCGGTCGTACGGGCGCGCAGCACCGTCTCACTGGCCTGGAACATCCGGGGTGCGAAGCGGGCCGAGTACACGACGGGCGAGCAGTTCCAGGGGTTCCACACCGTCCTGGCCCGCTCCCGCGAGGAGATAGCCCGCGCCGCCGGGCTGAACCCCGCCGACCCCACCCCGTACATCACCGAGATCTGGACGGGGCTCGGGCTGGGCTACCCCCACGCGGAGATGGACCGGCTGTGGGCGGAGATCACGGCGCGTGCGCCGCACCACTACGAGGCGCATTTCTCGGCGCTCCAGTACTGGTGCAAGAAGTGGCGCGGCTCGGAGGAGCTGGCCCACGCCTTCGCCGCCGAGGCCGCCTCGAACGCGCCGCTGGGCAGTCTGCTGAAGGTGTTCCCGCTGATCGCGCACTTCGAGCACGACGACACCTCCGACGGCGACTTCACGAAGACTCCCGAGGTGCTCGCCCGTGTGGACGCCGCACTCGCGGACGCCGCCGCCGCCGACCCCGGCCACCCGCGCCTGGCGGAGGTCCGCCACGTGCTGGCGTACTTCCTCTCGTTCCAGGACCGCGACGAGGCGGCGGTGGAACAGTTCAAACTGGTGGACGGGTACGTCGGCTCGCTGCCGTGGTCGTACGACGGAGATCCGGCCAGGCTCTACTGCCACCTGCGCGACCTGTCCGTGAAGGCGGTGGCGAAGGCCTCCTGACCGGCCTCCGGACCCGGCCCGGCGCGAGAGACGCCGGAAACGCCGGACGGAATGCGGGGCGGTACGCAGGCGTTGTCCGGATACCGCCCCGCAGAAGGAGGACCGATCATGTTGTTCGGCCGTACACCCGTGCTCCCCACCCCCGAGCAGGCCCTCAAGGGCAGCCCGACCCCCACCTTCACGGTGCCCGACCGACACATCGTGCTCGGCAACCCGCTGCAGGGGCCGTACCCGGAGGGCCTGGAGGTCGCCGACTTCGCGCTGGGCTGTTTCTGGGGAGCCGAGCGCAAGTTCTGGCAGACGGAGGGCGTCTGGACGACGCTCGTCGGCTACCAGGGCGGCTACACCGAGAACCCGACGTACGAGGAGACCTGCTCCGGCCAGACCGGCCACACGGAGGCGGTCCGCGTCGTCTTCGACCCCGAGGTCGTCCCGTACACCGAACTGCTGAAGCTGTTCTGGGAGTCGCACAACCCGACCCAGGGCTTCCGCCAGGGCAATGACGTGGGTACGCAGTACCGCTCGGCGCTCTACACCCACTCCGCCGAGCAGGCCGAGGCCGCCGCCGCGTCCCGTGAGGCGTACCAGAAGGTCCTGACGGGCTCCGGGTACGGCGGGATCACCACGGAGATCCTGCCCGCCGAGGGCCGTACCTTCTGGCCGGCCGAGGGCTACCACCAGCAGTACCTGGAGAAGAACCCCGGCGGCTACTGCGGTATCGGCGGCACCGGAGTCTCCTGCCCGATCGGCGTGGCCCGCGCGGGCAGCTGATCCCGGCCGGGCCGGGCCCCGGGGCGCACGCGTCCCACGGTCCGGTCCGGCAGCACACCGCCACGAGGGGCGTCCGTCATGGGCGCCCCTCGTCGCGCTCCGGGGAGAGCTGTCCGGGAGGGGTCAGCCGTTGTCGGTGAGCGCGGCGAAACCGGCGACGAGGCCGACGAGGGCCAGCACCCCGAGCAGGCAGAGGAGCAGCACCAGCCAGCCCGTCAGGATGGACGCCAGGGCGACCCCGCGCCCGGCGCCGCCCAGGCGCTTGCCCCGGAAGCGGCCCACGTGTCCGGCGGGGATGGCGATCAGGGCGCACAGGATCGCGAGGGCGATGAAGACGGGCGGGTTGATCAGCGCGAGGCCGGTGGCGAAGTTCCCCATGGCACCGACGGCGCCCAGCGCGAAGACCCCGCTGACCGTCGCCGCCCGGTTCCTCGGCGCGGAAGCGGAAGCGTCGTCCGAGGCAGTCGACTGTTCCGTCGCCTCGGCCGTCACCGGTATGCCGTCCGTCTCGCTGCCCATGTGCCCCGCCCCCGTGATCTCCGTGCTCGCTCGTCACGGGATCCTACGGGGCCGCCGGGGACGCCGGCGGCGGCGGGAGAGCCGTCGCCCCGTCAGGCGGCCAGCCGCACCTGCGCCCTGGGTATCGCGCGCGCGGGCACGAGCCCGGCCGCTCGGGCCGCCGTACGGAACGCGCCCCGGCGGGCCAGCTCCGACGTCGCCCGGCCGAGCACGTCGGCGAGGCCGAGCCCCAGGGCGTGCGCGGCGGAGGCGAGCACCTCGGAGGACGCCTCCTTGCGGCCCCGCTCCAGCTCGGAGAGGTAGGCGAAGGAGATCCGCGCCGCGTCCGCGACGTCCTTCAACGTCCGCTCCTGGGAGAGGCGTTCCTGGCGCAGCACCTCGCCGACGAGGTCGCGCAGCAGCGGCTCCCGGGCCGTGCCCGGTGCGGGAGCCGGGACCTCGGACGGAGAAGCCGCGGGCGCCGGGGTCGCGGGAGCGGGGGTCGCGGACGCCGGGACCGGTCGCAGGGGTATCACCCGGGCGCCACGCGTGGGGCGGCGCGGTCCGGGGGCGTACGCGCTGGGTTCGTACGGGCTGGTGTCCCTCGCTCGGTTCGTCATCGCTCAAGCGTAGGAGCGGCGCCGCGCCCGTGGGGCGTACAGCGCTGTGCCCTCGGCGGATCTGCTGACGGAGAAACAGCGCAACCCCCGGCCCAGGCGCACCGTCCCGGCACCGTCAAGCACCGCCGAGCACCGCCCACCCCAGCACCGGGGCCGGTTCCGTACGCGCGCGCGCACGCACGCACCGAACCGGCCCCGGCCGGGAAACGGTCACCCGTGACCGTCGCCCGTCACCCGTGACCGTCGCCCGTCAGATGAGGCCCTGGGCCAGCATCGCCTCGGCGACCAGCTCGAAGCCGGCGATGTTGGCGCCGACGACGTAGTTGCCGGGGCTGCCGTAGCGCTCGGCGGTGGTGTAGCAGGAGTCGTGGATGTGCCGCATGATCTCCTCCAGGCGCGCCTCGGTGTGGGCGAAGCTCCACGAGTCGCGCGAGGCGTTCTGCTGCATCTCCAGCGCGCTGGTGGCCACGCCACCGGCGTTCGCCGCCTTGCCGGGGCCGAACGCGACGCCCGCCTCCTGGAAGACGCGGACGGCCTCCGGGGTGGTCGGCATGTTGGCGCCTTCGGCGACCGCCTTCACACCGTTGCGCACGAGCGCGCGGGCGTCCTCCTCGTGCAGCTCGTTCTGCGTGGCGCAGGGCAGCGCGACGTCGACCGGCACGGTCCACAGGCCGCTGCCCGCCACGAAGGTGGCGGAGGCGCCGCGGCGCTCGGCGTAGTCGGAGACCCGGCCCCGGTCCTGCTCCTTGATCTCCTTGAGCAGGTCGAGGTCGATGCCCTTCTCGTCCACGACGTAGCCGCTGGAGTCGGAGCAGGTGATGACGGTGGCGCCGAGCTGCTGGGCCTTTTCGATGGCGTAGATGGCGACGTTGCCGGAGCCCGAGACGGCGATGCGCTGGCCCTCCAGCGACTCGCCCCGAACGCGCAGCATCTCGGAGGTGAACATGACGCAGCCGTAGCCGGTGGCCTCGGTACGCGCCTGGGCGCCGCCCCAGCCGAGGCCCTTGCCGGTGAGGACGCCGGACTCGTAGCGGTTGGTGATCCGCTTGTACTGGCCGAAGAGGTAGCCGATCTCACGGCCGCCGACGCCGATGTCACCGGCGGGGACGTCGGTGTACTCGCCCAGGTGGCGGTGGAGTTCGGTCATGAAGGACTGGCAGAAGCGCATGATCTCGGCGTCCGAACGGCCCTTGGGGTCGAAGTCGGAGCCGCCCTTGCCGCCGCCGATCGGCATGCCGGTGAGGGCGTTCTTGAAGATCTGCTCGAAGCCGAGGAACTTGACGATGCCGAGGTTGACCGAGGGGTGGAAGCGCAGTCCGCCCTTGTACGGGCCGAGCGAGCTGGAGAACTCGACACGGAAGCCGCGGTTCACGTGGATGTCGCCGTTGTCGTCCGACCACGGCACGCGGAAGATGAGCTGACGCTCGGGCTCGCACAGCCGCTCGATGATGCGCGCGTCCACGAACTCGGGGCGCGCGGCGAGCACCGGGCCGAGGGTCTCCAGGACCTCCCGGACGGCCTGGTGGAACTCCTTCTCGCCCTGGTTGCGGCGGAGGACCTCCGCGTAGAGCGGCTCGATGACGCGGCTCTCAGCCGTGGGCGTGAGAGCGGATTCAGAAGATACCGACATCTGATCAAGACCTTCCTTGGAGCAGTGGCAGATACGTGCGCGCCCGTCCCGAGAACGCACCCGGCCCCGTCGCCCCCCGTGCGTGTGCGGGTGTCGCGCGCGGGACGGACAGAAACCGGTGTATGGCTCAATTGTCCTCTCGGACGGCGCGCGCCTTCCGGATCATCCACATAGTGGCCATCGCGCGACGGTCGCACCCGACGGACCGGGCCGCCGAACGGCCGTACGGCTCCGAAGGATCACCGCCTTCCCGCCGTCCGGACGGACGGCTCGTGGTGTGACCGTAATCACGGAGGGGCGGCTTTTGGTCTCCGCCGTGCGGAACGTGCCCGCGTACGCGGACGCGCCGGCCACCCGGGGGTGGTCGGCGCGTCCGTGGCGCGGGGCGGCCGGGTCAAGCGGAGGCGTTCTCCGTGATGGTGACCTTGCCCTTGCGGATGGTGGCGAGGCGCGGGGCCTTGCGGGCGAGGGAGCTGTCGTGGGTGACCATGACGAAGGTCAGCCCCAGCTCCTTCCAGAGCCCTTCGAGCAGCGTCATGATCTCGTCGCGCATGGACTCGTCGAGGTTGCCGGTCGGCTCGTCGGCGAGGAGCACCTTGGGCTTCTTGACGAGCGCACGGGCGATGGCGACGCGCTGCTGCTGCCCGCCGGACATCTCGCTCGGCAGGTGGGTGGGGCGGTCGCCGAGGCCGACCGACTCCAGCGCCTCGATCGCCCGTTCGCGGCGGATCTTTGCACTGATGCCGAGCGGGACCAGGGCGGTCTCGACGTTCTCCGCGGCGGTGAGCGTCGGGATCAGGTTGAAGCTCTGGAAGACGAAGCCGATGGACTCGGCCCGGACCTTGGTGAGCTTGGCCTCGGAGAGCTTGGCGAGGTCGACGCCGTCGAGCTCGATGGTGCCCTCGGTCGGCCGGTCGAGGCCGCCGAGCATCTGGAGGAGGGTGGACTTGCCGCCGCCGGTGGGGCCCTGGATGACGAGCCGGCCACCGTCCTCGATGGTCAGGTCGACCCCGGCGAGCGCGTCGACCCTGGTCTTTCCCCGCATGTAGCGCTTGGTGACGCCTCTGAGCTGATACACGTGTGGACTCCTGCTGTACGTACGGAAGGTGAGGTCGTGGAGCCGGTGACTACTCGACGCGACGCAGGGCGTCGGCCGGGCGCAGCCGGGAGGCACGCCAGCCGCCGAACGCGCCGGCGATGAGCCCGCCCGCCACGGCCAGTACGACAGCGATCACGATGGTGGAGAGGGAGACCGGCGCGGTCAGCGCGATGTCCAGGGTCTTCGCGGCGGACTGGCGGCCGGGGCCGCCCATCCCGCCGCCGCCCATGCCGCCGAAGCCGCCACCACCGCCGCCACCGCCACCACCGGAGCCGAGCTCCGCGGTGAGGGTGGGGCTGATCGCGGTGACGATGTACGCGCCGGCCAGGCCGACGGCGATGCCGAGGACACCGCCCATGAGGCCGTTGACGAGCGCCTCGCCGATGACCTGGCGGGTGACCCGGCCGCTCTTCCAGCCGAGGGCCTTCAGGGTGCCGAACTCGCGGACGCGACGGCTGACCGCCGAGGAGGTGAGCAGGCCCGCCACCACGAAGGCGGCGATCAGGACGACGATGGAGAGCCACTTGCCGACGCTGGAGGCCAGGTCGGAGGCGGTGGAGAGGGAGCCGG
Source organism: Streptomyces sp. NPDC060184 (assembly GCF_042728795.1). Taxonomy (NCBI): domain Bacteria; kingdom Bacillati; phylum Actinomycetota; class Actinomycetes; order Kitasatosporales; family Streptomycetaceae; genus Streptomyces; species Streptomyces sp. NPDC060184. The sequence goes on along the minus strand of NZ_JBHWYX010000037.1, from coordinate 64,147 downwards.
AGACCGTGTCGGCCAGGTCGGCGGAGGTGGTGACGGTGGTACCCGAGATGTTCTTCTGGATGGCCGACTTGACGCTGTCGATGGCCGTGGAGTCCTTGGCCTTCACGTAGACCGTGGTGACCTTGGCCTTCGAGTCCGAGAGCGTCTGGGCCTGCTGGAGCGGGATGTAGACGTTCGCGGCGGCGTCACCGCTGCTCGCGGTGGAGACACCGATGATCGTGAACTTGGTGCCGGAGATGGTGACGGTCTTGTCGACCGCGAGCGACTTCTCCTTGGCGTAGGAGGCGTCGACGATCGCGACCTTGCCGTTGGTCTCGGTGGTCTTGAAGGTGCGGCCCTTGGTGATCTCGGAGGAGGTCAGCGGGCCGAGGTCCTGGTGCGTGACGTCGGTGCCGTACACGGTGAAGGAGTTGACGTCGAAGGAGGCGCCGCCACCCTCGACGCGGCCCTGCGGGGCGCCACCGCCGCCGCCCTGACCGCCGAAGCCGCCCTGGCCTCCGCCGTTGCCGGACGACTGGTCCTGCTTGAACTCGCCGCGCTTGAACTGGCCGTCGACCTTGAGGACGTTCAGGCTCAGCCCGCCGACCGCGGTCGCCACGCCGGACTGCTTCCCGACCTTGGTGACGGTGGAGTCGGCCAGGGTCTGGAAGCCCTGGACCATGACGCGGTCGGTGGACTGCGTCGCGTCGTCGTCGCTGTCCTTGGCGTCGAAGTTGAACCTCGGGCGCTCCTGGGCGCCCGAGGTGCCCTGGGCGGCGGCGGCCTTGGTCACGGTCATGTCCGTGCCGAGACCGTACAGCGATTCCAGGACCTTGTCCTGGGCCTTGCCCATCCCGGCGGTGACCGAGCTGACGACGATGACCAGCGCAATGCCGAGGGCGAGCCCCGAGGCGACGACCAGCGCCGCCTTTCTGCGACGGCGCAGCTCGCGCCGGAGGTAGGTGAAGAACATGCCGCGAACCTATGGACCGGGCGTGATGGTGAGTTAAGGCCATCATGAGAGGAGGATGAGAACCTGCCGGGCCGGGAACTCCCGGAGGATCACCGCCCCCGCCAACGCCCGAGGGCGGTGGCACCGGCGGTCCGTGGACCGGGGTGCCACCGCCCTCGGCGGGGGAAAACGGGGTGCCGGGGATCAGGCCGCCGAGCCGGCGGTCCACTCCGACCAGCTCATGTTCCAGCCGTTGAGACCGTTGTCGGGGGCGATGGTCTTGTCCGGGGAGTTCTTCACGACGACGACGTCGCCGATGATCGAGTGGTTGTAGAACCACGCGGCGGGCTGGTCCGCGTCGCCGGCGCCCTTGACGTCCTGGAGGCCGACGCAGCCGTGGCTGGTGTTGGCCGAGCCGAAGATGCTGGGGTCGCCCCAGTAGTTGCCGTGCACGAAGGTGCCGGAGCTGGAGAGGCGCATGGCGTGCGGGACGTCCTTGATGTCGTACTCGCCCTTGCCGTCGTCGTCGGTGAAGCCGACCGTGGCACCGTTCATGCGGGTCTCCGTGTACTTCTCGGAGATCACCATCTGGCCGTTGTACGTGGGGTTGTCGGGCGAACCGGAGGAGATCGGGATCGTCTTGATCGTCTTCCCGTCCTGGGTGACGGTCATCGTGTGCGCCTTCGCGTCCACGGTGGAGACCTGGTTGCGGCCCACCTTGAACGTGACCGTCTTCTGCTGCACGCCGTAGACGCCGTCCGCGCCCTCGACACCGTCCAGCGCGAGCTTCAGCGTGACGGTGGAGCCGCTCGTCCAGTAGTCCTCGGGGCGGAGGTCGAGGCGCTGCGAGTTGAACCAGTGGCCGACGACCTGCTGGCCGCTGCTCGACGTGACGGTGATGCCGGCCTGGACGGCGGCCTTGTCGCTGATCGCCTTGTTGAAGTTGATCGAGACCGGCATGCCGACGCCGACGGTGGAACCGTCCTCGGGGGTGAAGTTCCCGATGAAGCTGTTGTCCGGCGAGACGGTCGTGAAGGAGCCGTTCTCGTGCGCCTCGCGGCCCTGGGAGTCCTTCGCCGTGGCGATGACCTTGTACGTGGTGGAGCGCTCCAGCTGGGCGGCGGGCTTCCAGCTCTTCCCGTCCGCGGCGAGCGTGCCCTCCACGGTGTCCCCGGCCGCGGTCGTCATGGTGACGGTGGTCAGCGTCCCCTTGGCGACGGTGACCTTGGCCGCGTTGTTGATGCTGGCGTTGGTCGAGCCGTTCTTCGGCTCGATCGATATCTGGGCCTCGGACACGTCCTTGGCCGCGGCCTCGTCGACCGCGGTCTGGGACTTCTGCGTGCTGCCGGCACCCGTGGGACTCGCATCGTCGCCGCCACTGCACGCCGAGAGCACCAGCACGCCGCCGAGCAGTGCGGACGCGGCCATGAGGCCCTTGCGCCGCTTGCTGTCCGTGATCACACGCTTCTCCATCGTTGCCAATTCCCCAAAATCCCCGTAACGGCGCCGCCAGATGCGGGTTCCCGTCAATGTTCCAGAACCCCGGTCGGTGGCGATCCGTTCCACATCCGCACCGGATGTGGGGAACACCACTCATCGACGCGTCCCCGACGGCCTTGGTTCCCGCCCGCGCGTGTCCGGCCCGGTGCGGTTCCGGTCCGGGCCGGCGCGCGGCCCGGAAACGGTGTCCTCACAGGTCGGACCGGTCGCCGCGGACGGCTGCCCGCGTGGTCGCCCCTTCCATTCTCCTCGGCTGCCCACCGCCCCGGCCCCGGTGCGGAGCCGGGGCCGGACGCCGGCTACTCCTTCCCGCTCTCCTCGTCGTCCTCGTCGTAGTACTCGTAGGCGTCCGCATCGTCGTCGCCGTCGTACGCGTCGTGCTCGACGGCCTCGCTGCTCCAGGAGGCCTGTGCGAGCTCGATCCCGGGTACGGCGCTGACCAGGTCGAAGGGGTCGATCAGCGAAGCGAGCGCCTCTGCGGCGTCTGCCCGGACAAGGGACTCGGCATGCCTGCGCTCCTGGTCCGCCCCGTCGTCGTCGGGGTCGGGGAGGGCGTCCTCGTACTCGGCGGCGACCGCTTCCAGGGCGGTGCCGGTGAGGGCTTCCAGGTCGGTGACCTCCACCACCAGCTCCACCTGGAGGCGGACGAACGCGGGCTCCGGAGCGTCCTGTGCCACCGGCTCCCGCGCGTCCCGGGCCAGTCCCCGCGCCATGTTCTGTGAAGTGCTCTCGGAAGTGCTCATGGCCGGAGCGTATGGCTCCGGTTCCCGCGCGCTCCAGCGACCCGCTGCGGGCGGGGCCCCTTCGCACCGGCCCGTTCGCGGCGGTGGTCGTCCCCGGGGCCGGACGCGCCGGGGCCGCTCGGTGCTCCTTGATGAAGGTCGTACCATCGGCCCACGGGGGTCAACTCAAGGTCGTCGTCAGGGGATCGAATCTGTGACCATCACTCGTCGCACACTGCTGACCGTTTCCGCCGCGGGCATCGTGCTGGGCGCGCTCTGCTTCGTACCGTCGGCGAAGACCACGGGCGACACGCGTGCGGACACCGCGTCGGCGAGAACCGCGGCCACCGTTCCGGTGCAGGGGACGGACGAGTCGTACGGCTCGTCGAGCCGGGAGTTCGCCCAGGCGGACTCCGGTTCCGGCACGGACGCCACGCCGTATCTGATCGGCGGCACGGTCCTGCTGGGCCTCGGCGCGGGGTACGTCGCGCGCTCGGACCGCCGGTCCTCCTCGCCCGCGTGACATGACGTCACCCGCGTGACACGACGGTCGCCCGCGTGACACGGCACCGCCGCCCTGCCGCCCGCCCTCCGGACCGGGGGACGGGCGGCAGGGCGGGCGGAGCCGAGGCGGGTGCGTCAGTCCAGCGGTCCGGTGACCCGCTCCACGGCCCGGACCAGCCCGCCGCCGCGGACGAACGCGTCGGCGGCGGCCAGGTCGGGGGCGAGGAAACGGTCCGGCCCCGGCCCCTCGGCGCCCGCCTCGCGCAGCGCCTCGACGGCCGCACGGGTGGCGAGTGCGGGGAACAGCCCTCCGGCGGCCCGCAGTTCGACGGCGCGCGCCGCCGCGTACAGCTCGACCGCGACGATCCGCGAGAGGTCGTCCACGGCGGTACGGAGCTTGCGCGCGGCCGACCAGCCCATCGAGACGTGGTCCTCCTGCATCGCGGAGGACGGGATCGAGTCGGCGGACGCGGGCACGGCCAGCCGCTTCATCTCGCTGACCAGGGCCGCCTGGGTGTACTGAGCGATCATCAGGCCGGAGTCCACCCCGGCGTCGTCGGCGAGGAACGGCGGCAGCCCGTGCGAGCGGTTCTTGTCCAGCAGCCGGTCGGTGCGGCGCTCGCAGATGGAGCCGAGGTCGGCCGCGACGATCGCCAGGAAGTCGAGGACGTACGCCACCGGGGCGCCGTGGAAGTTGCCGTTGGACTCCACCCGCCCGTCCGGCAGCACCACCGGGTTGTCGACGGCGGAGGCGAGCTCCCGTTCGGCGACCGTGGCGGCGTACGCGAGGGTGTCCCGGCCCGCACCGTTGACCTGGGGCGCGCAGCGTACGGAGTAGGCGTCCTGGACGCGGGGCGCGTCGTCCTGGTGGTGGCCGGTGAGGCCGGAACCCTCCAGCACCCGCAGCATGTTGGCGGCGCTGACGCCCTGCCCGGGGTGCGGACGGATGGCGTGCAGTTCGGGGGCGAGGACCTTCTCGGTGCCGAGCAGCGCCTCCAGCGAGAGCGCGGCGGTGATGTCGGCACTGGTGTAGAGGGCGCGCAGGTCGGCGAGGGCCATCACCAGCATGCCGAGCATGCCGTCGGTGCCGTTGAGGAGGGCGAGTCCCTCCTTCTCGCGGAGCTCCACCGGCGTGATGCCGTGCTCCGCGAGGAGTTCGGCGGCGGGGCGTACGGTGCCGTCCGGCCCCTCGGCTTCCCCCTCGCCCATGAGCGCGAGGGCGCAGTGCGAGAGCGGGGCGAGGTCGCCGGAGCAGCCGAGCGAGCCGAACTCGTGGACGACCGGGGTGATCCCGGCGTTGAGGAGGTCGGCCATGGTCTGCGCGACCTCGGGGCGTACGCCGGTGCGGCCGGAGGCGACCGTCTTGAGGCGGAGGAACATCAGCGCGCGCACCACCTCGCGTTCCACGTGCGGGCCCATGCCCGCGGCGTGCGAGCGGACGATGTTGCGCTGGAGGCGTCCGCGCAGCTCGGGGCTGATGTGGCGGGTGGCGAGGGCGCCGAAGCCGGTGGAGACGCCGTAGACGGGTTCGGGGCGCGCGGCGAGCGCGTCGACGGTCCTGCGGGCGGCGGCGAGGGCGTCCAGGGCCTCCGGGGACAGGACCACGCGCGCGTCCTCGCGGGCCACGGCCAGGACGTCCTCGGCGGTGGTTCCGGAGGTCCCCACCACGACAGTGTGCATATCCATATTCAGGACCCTACGCACTGAAACTGGCCATGTCACCAGTGCTCGGCGGGTTGACCCCTTACCGACGACCTGCCCCGGCCGCTCCACCCGCCGGCCCACCCCGGCCGCCCGCACGGCGGGTCTTCACACCGCAGGTCTTCACACCGCAGGTCTTCACACCGCAGGTCTTCGCACCGCAGGTCTTCTCGCGGCAGGTCCTCTCACGGCAGGTTCCCCCGCAGCCTCCGGCGGTCGTGGGCCGGGGCCGGCGGCGAGTCGGCGAGCCGCATCACCTCGCCGTCCCGCCCGGCCACCACCGGGCCCACCGCACGGTCGGCCTTCGCCCGGTACTGCGCGGCGTCGGCGAGCCGGAAGAGCCGCCGGGCCGAGTGGACCGGCCCGATCGGGTCGCCGGTCGAGGCGAGCCCGCAGGCCACCCCGTCGCCCAGCTCCATCGCCGCGGCGCGCTCGCACAGTTCGGCGGCGACCCGGATCACCTCGTCCGCCCCGGGGCCCACGGAGATCAGGCAGAACTCGTCGCCGCCGAGCCGGGCGGCGAGGGCGTCCGGGAGTATCGCCCCGCACCGCGAGAGCACCGAGCCGAAACGTTCCAGCAGGCGGTCGCCGACGGCGTGGCCGTGGGTGTCGTTGACCGCCTTGAGCCCGTTGAGGTCGCAGACCACCAGGCTGACCACGGCGCCCTCGACGCGGTGCCGCTCCACCGCCTCGTCCAGCCGGATGTCCACGGCCCTGCGGTTGGCGAGGCCGGTCAGCGGGTCGGTGAAGGCGAGCTTGCGCACCTCTTCCAGCCGCTCGGTCTGCGCGATGCCCGCCGCGACCACGGCCGCGAGCACCGTCGCGAAGTCGGCGTCGTCCCGGTCGAAGACGGGCGTCCCGACCGGCCGGGCCACGTACAGCTCGCCCCAGGCCCGGCCGTGCAGCACGATCGGCGCGACCACGCAGCATCCCCGGCCGCGCCGCTGGAGCGCGGCGACCCGCTGGTGGCAGAACGGGCGGGCGCCCCGGGCCGGTGCGCCGCCACCCGGGTGGTGCCCCTCCGCGGTCTCCACCCAGGCGTCGGGTTCGCCGCCGCCCGCCCAGCGCTCGTGCAGGAACTCGGTGATCTCCGGGAACCGGTGGACGGGGTACGCCTCCTCCTCGGGGAACTCCTCCTCCCCCTCGGCCCGCTCCCCCGCGTTCACCAGGACGCGGAGCCTGCCCCGGTCGCGCTCCCACACGGAGAGAGCGGCGAAGGAGCCGCCCAGCGCCTCGCAGGCGCCCAGGGCCGCGGCCCGCCACGACTCCTTCGCGGTGCAGGCCGCCGCCATGGTCTGCGCCAGCGACACCACCGCCCGCAGTCGCACATCGTCACCACCCATCACACCAGCTTATGTACGTATGAGCCGGTGTGATCACCCGAAGGGTCCGCGCCGGGCCGGGAACTCCCCCTGCCGCCCCCGGCTCCGCGGTCACACTGCGTCATGCACCCGCGGCCGGGTCACCCCAGCCCCGGCCACCGGGGCTCGCGCTTCTCGTTGAACGCGGCCACGCCCTCCGCACGGTCGCCGGAGAAGGCCACCGTGCGCCAAGCCGCGTCCTCCACCTCCAGCCCCGTCCGCAGGTCGAGCCCGTGGCCGAGGCGCAGGGCGCGCTTCGCGGCCCGCAGCCCGACCGGGGAGTTGGCGGCCATCCGCCCGGCCAGCGCCAGCGCCGCGTCCCGGTCCGTGCCCTCCGCCACCAGCTCGTCCACCAGCCCCAGGGCGTGGGCCTCCGCCGCCTCCACCCGGCGCGCGGTGAAGATCAGCTCGGCCGCCCGGGCCGCGCCGACCCGGCGGGGCAGCAGCTGGGTGCCGCCGCCGCCCGGGATCACCCCGACCGACACCTCGGGCAGCCCCACCACTGCGGTGGAGTCGGCCACGATCACGTCGCAGGAGAGCGCCAGCTCGAACCCGCCGCCGAGCGCGTAGCCGTGCACGGCGGCCACGGACGGCATCGGCAGCTCCAGCACCCCGGTGTACGCGGCGCGCGCGACCGGCCGCTGCCGCCCCAGCTCGGCGTCGCCGAGGGAGTTGCGCTCCTTGAGGTCCGCGCCCACGCAGAAGGCGCGCGGGCTGCTGGAGGAGACGACGGTGACGCGTACGTCAGGGTCCGCCCCGAGCGCCTCGCAGGCGGCGGCGACCGACCGGGCCATCTCCGAGGAGACCGCGTTCATGGCCTTCGGCCGGTCGAGCACCAGCTCCGCGACGTGCCCGGACTCCGCGTGACGCCGTACGACGACGAACTCCCCGAACCGCTGCTCGGACGTGACACTCATGGGTTCCATCCCTCCGGTGGTGGCGTTCCGGGGGAGCTTAGGCCGGATCGGGCAGCAGGCGTGGTCCGAGCGGTGCGGACGAGGGGCTGGGGACAGATGAAGGGCACGGTGCGTCACGCGTGGCCCGAGCGGGGGCCCTGCCCTCCGGCCGGACCGCGGTGCGGGAGGCACGCGGGGCCGAGGGGGCAAGGTCGCGGTCGGCCGTTGCCCGTTCGAGCAGCCGGTCCTGCCCGGAAGTACGGGGCGGCCGGAAGGAACCTCGTGTAGGAAGTCAACGAATCCACGTCGTTGAAGGGGTCTCCTTGTACAGCCATGAGAGCGCCAGGACGGGCGGGGCCGAGAAGGCCGCGCGTCCAGCCCACCGGTCCGGGTCCGCCCGTCCCGGACAGCCTCAGGGCCTCGTCGGCCTTCAGCAGGCGGCCGGCAACGCGGCGGTCGTCCAGCTGCTCCGCCAGTCCGGCCACTCATGGGCTCAGCCCGATCAGCACCAGCACTCCGCCGGCTGCGGTCACCGGGAGGAGTCGCCCGCCGTGCAGCGCTCCGCCGTCCACGACGTGCTGAGGTCCGGCGGCAGCCCGCTCGACCAGGCCACCCGTACGGACATGGAGACCCGGCTCGGCGCGGACTTCTCCGACGTCCGGATCCACCGGGACAGCGCGGCCCGCGCCTCCGCCGCCGAGGTCGGCGCCCGCGCCTACACCAGCGGGAACCACGTGGTCATCGGCGAGGGCGGCGGCGACAAGCACACCCTGGCCCATGAGCTCACCCACGTCATCCAGCAACGTCGGGGCCCGGTCGCCGGGACCGACAACGGCCGGGGGCTCTCCGTCAGCGACCCCGGCGACCGGTTCGAACGGGAAGCGGAGGCCAACGCGACGCGGGTGATGCGGAGCAGCACGTCGCTTCCGCCGCGGACCGCGGAGGCACCCGCCGAGAGCAGCGGCGGGCCGGCCGAGGGCGCGATCCAGCGCCGGGTGAGCCTCCGGGACGCGCAGAATCCGCAGAGCACCCGGGAGTTGGGCGACGAGAAGAGCGTGCGGGAATTCCTCGAACAGCACGGCATCTCGGTACTCGATTCCGTCAAAGCCCGGATGGGTGCGTCCCTCGGCGTCGCGGCGGCGATTCGCGTGGAGCTCAAGGCCACGGCCGTGATCAAGGAAATCGTCGCCGACGCGGACCATCTCGTCCACGACGACAGCAAGGCCGGCGCGGAGGAGCTGGCCGACGTCATCTGCGACCGGGTCATCGCCTCCTTCGCGGCGCCACCCGCGCACTCCGCGCCCAGCACTCCGGGCGCGATGCTGCGGCAGATGAACCAGCGGCAGTCGGGCGACCGTCCCGGACCGTCCTCCAGCGGTCCGGAGCACGGGCCCGTCGCGGACGTGCTGTCGCAGTTGGCCCGGCGGAAAATGGCCGAGCGCACTCCTGAGACACCGTTCCTGAGCGGGCTGGCGAGCGGAGCGAAGTCGGCTGTCACCGGGCGTGCCGCCGGGTTCTCCGAGCCTCTGCCGAGCCGGGGGAACGTGTCGGAAGGGATGCTGTGGACTGCCTGGGTCGCCCTCGAGGGTGAAGAGAAGGTGCGCCAGGCACTGGAGCAGGCCGCCCAGCAGACGAGTCCGGCGGAGGGCCGACGGCTTCTGGCTCAGTTCGACGACACCCTGGAAGCGAAGAAGCAGGAAGCGGCGGGGGCCGTCGTCGGCTCCGTGGCCACGAGCCAGGTGATCGGCCAGGTCGCGAATGCCATCCCGCACCCCGGCGTCAAGGCAGCGGTCAAGGTCGGTTCGATGTTTCTCGGAGGTCTGGCGGCGGCCAGGAAGTTCGGCGACGGCGCGGATGCCGTCCAGAAGCTCGAAGAGGTCAGCCCCCAGACCTACGCGAAGCTCCGGAGCGCGCGTGACCAGGCCCTGGACCAGGCCGCCGACAAGTTCGTGGCGAGGAACCGGGAGCACATCCTGGACCACGTGGCGGACATGGGCTTCTGACGCCCCCCGTGCCCGGGGCGGGCGGGCGCCGTCCCGGGCACGGGCGGGGACGGGGGCGGGCCGAGGCGCGCGGGACGCCCCGGCCCGTGAGACCCGTGAAGGCGGTCGCGGGCCCGGAGCCGTGCCGGGTGGACCGGAGCGGTCTCAGCGACCGCCCTCGCGCGGGGCGCGCCGGGTCAGCATCCACGGCTCGACCACGCCGAGACCACGCACCGGCCGCTGCCACATGGGCTGGAGCTGGAAGCGGTAGGCGGGCAGCGGCGGCTCGTCGGTGAGCGTCCGGCCCTCCTTCTCGGCGATCCGGGCCCGCTCGGCCGCGGCGGCGAGCTCCTCGGCGGCCCTCGCCTCGGACTCCGGCGAGTCGCCCGTGCGGATCAGCTCCTCGGCGAACGCCCCGTCCACCAGGACGGCGTCCTTCGCCGCTATCGAAGTGAGCCGGCTGGCCAGGTTGACGGTCGTACCGAAGACATCGCCCATCCGGGTGGTGACGGTGCCGAAGGCGATGCCCACGCGCAGGGCGGGCATGGTCGTGTCGGCGGACATCGCCTCGATGAGCCGGAGCGCGATCTCGGCGGCCGTACCGGCGTCGTCGGCGGCGAAGAGCACCTCGTCACCGAGGGTCTTCACCAGTCGGCCGCCGTGCGCGGCCACCAGGTCGGCGGCGGTCGTCTCGAAGGCCTCGACGAGTTCGCCGAGCTCCTCCTCCTCCAGCCGCCGGGTGAGCCGGGTGAACCCGACCAGGTCGGCGAAGCCCACCGCGAGCCGCCGGTCGACCATCTCCTCGTCGTCCTGCGCCTGCACGACCCGTCCGGTGGAGGCGGCCAGCTGGCGCCGCCACACGTAGACGAGGAACTCCTGGAGCTCCGGCAGCAGCAGTTCGACCAGGGGGTAGGTGACCTCGGTGCGGGTCATCCCGGGCTCGGGCGGCTCGGTGAGGCCTTCCAGGAAGGAGTCGATCTGCCATTCGGCGAGGCGGGCGGTGGTCTGGCCGGTGGAGCGCGCCACCTGGATCGCCATCGGCTCGCTGAGCAGCCCGGCCTCGACGAGACCGGCGAGGCGGCGCAGCGCCAGCACGTCGGCCTCGGTGAGCGCCTTGGCCTGGCCGATGTCGGCGAAGCCCATGGCGCGCCAGAACCGCGAGGCCAGGTCCATGGAGACGCCGGCGGTGCGGGCCGCCTGGAAGGGGGTGTACTGGCGCTCGGCGCCGAGGATCAGCTGCTCCAGCCGGATCGCCAGCGGGTCGTCGGTCGGTTCGGCCGTGTGATCGACCTCGTGATGGGGCGTGGCATGGACCGAGGGGTCCGTAGGCGGCCTCGCGCCCCCGTCCGAACCCGTGTCGCCGACGGTCACTGCCCGCCTCCTGCCCGTTCCCTGCGCACTGCCCTGCCGATCTGTGATCTGTCGCTGGATCGCCTCAACGATACGGCAGGTGTGCCCTGGCTCACGTCCCCGATGGGCCGGTACGGGTGCGTCGGACGTGACAACTCACGCTTTCGCACTCCGGCGCGCGCCGCGTTCACCCTCCCGGGGGGCGCGTGTTCACTCTCCGTACGCCCCCGCACGCACACTCGCGCGACCCTCGCACGCGTGCGCGTCCCCTCCCCCGGGGCCGTCCGCCGTCAGACGAGCCCGCCCGCCGTGCCGCGCAGGTGCACGATGTCGCCCGCCGAGACCGGCTGCTGGAGCCCGTCGCCGGTGGAGAGGACGAGACGGCCGTCGCCGTCGATCGCGACGGCCTGCCCGACCACCGAGCGGTCGCCGGGCAGCTCGGCCCGCACGGTGCGGTCGAGCGTGGCGCAGCCGGCCGCGTACGCCGCCTGGAGCCCGCTGCGGGCCGCGTCGCCGCCGGCCGCGCGCCACTCGCCGTACCACTGCTCCAGCGAGCGCAGGACGGCCCGCAGCAGGGTCTCGCGGTCGAGCGAGACGGCCTTGGCGAGGGCGAGGGAGCCGGCGGTGGGGGCGGGGAGTTCGTCGGCGCGGAGCGAGACGTTGACGCCGAGGCCGACGACGACGCCGTCCCCCGCGCGTTCGGCGAGGATGCCGCCGGCCTTGCGCTCCACGCCGTCGACGGTCACCAGCAGGTCGTTGGGCCACTTCAGCGCCATGTCCACCCCGGCGGCGCGGGCCAGCCCGGTCGCGGCGGCGACCCCGGTGAGCAGCGGCAGCCAGCCCCAGCGCTCCACGGGTACGTCGGTGGGCGCGAGGTGGACGGAGAAGAAGAGCCCGGAGCGCGGCGGGGCGGTCCAGACCCGGTCGAGCCGGCCGCGTCCGGCGTTCTGCACCTCGGCGACGAGCACCGCGCCCTCGGCGGGCGGGTTCGCCGAGGCGGCCCGGGCGGCGAGGTCGGTGTTGGTGGAGCCGGTCTCCTCGACGACGTCGAGCGAGGTCCACAGCGCGCCCGGCCGCAGCAGTCCGCGGCGGAGCGCGGTGGTGTTCAGGGGCGGCCGGTCCAGGTCCGACCAGCGGTTCGAAGGCGCATCCGGAGGTGTCATGCAAGTAACCCTAGGTGTGGCAAAGGACGCACTGCCGATCCGCGGGGCCGCCGATACGCTACGGGGCAGTAGCTGTACAGGAACGAGGGCTTCCCCGCGGGTGCGTGCCGGGCCCGTCCCCGGGACCGAGCCCCCGTCATGTCCCGTCACCAGGCAGGGAGCCGCCACCCGATGTCCGAGCCGCAGAGCGACATCCACACCACCGCGGGCAAGATCGCGGACCTGCAGCGCCGTATCGGCGAAGCCACGCACGCGGGTTCCGAGCGCGCGGTCGAGAAGCAGCACGCGAAGGGCAAGCTCACCGCGCGGGAGCGGGTGGACCTGCTGCTGGACGAGGGTTCCTTCGTGGAGCTGGACGAGTTCGCCCGCCACCGGTCCACCAACTTCGGGATCGAGAAGAACCGTCCGTACGGGGACGGGGTGGTGACCGGGTACGGCACGGTCGACGGCCGTCCGGTGTGCGTGTACTCGCAGGACTTCACGATCTTCGGCGGCTCGCTGGGCGAGGTGTACGGCGAGAAGATCGTGAAGGTCATGGACTTCGCGCTGAAGACCGGCTGCCCGGTCATCGGCATCAACGACGGCGGCGGCGCCCGCATCCAGGAAGGGGTGGCGGCGCTCGGGCTGTTCGCCGAGATCTTCCGGCGCAACGTGCACGCCTCCGGTGTGGTGCCGCAGATCTCGCTGATCGTCGGCCCCTGCGCGGGCGGCGCGGTCTACTCGCCCGCGATCACCGACTTCACGGTGATGGTCGACCAGACCTCGCACATGTTCATCACCGGACCCGACGTCATCAAGACCGTCACCGGCGAGGACGTGGGCTTCGAGGAGCTGGGCGGAGCCCGTACCCACAACACCACCTCCGGTGTGGCGCACCACCTCGCGGGCGACGAGAAGGACGCCATCGAGTACGTCAAGTCCCTGCTGTCGTACCTCCCTTCGAACAACCTCTCCGAGCCGCCGGCCTTCCCGGAGGAGGCGGACCTGGGGACGACGGACGAGGACCGCGAGCTCGACACGCTGATCCCGGACTCGGCCAACCAGCCGTACGACATGCACACCGCCATCGAGCACGTGCTGGACGACGCCGAATTCCTGGAGACCCAGGCGCTGTTCGCGCCGAACATCATCACCGGCTTCGGCCGCGTGGAGGGCCACCCGGTGGGCGTGGTCGCCAACCAGCCGATGCAGTTCGCCGGTTGCCTGGACATCGACGCGAGCGAGAAGGCCGCGCGCTTCGTCCGCACCTGCGACGCGTTCAACGTGCCGGTGCTGACCTTCGTCGACGTGCCGGGCTTCCTGCCGGGCGTGGACCAGGAGTACGGCGGCATCATCCGCCGGGGCGCCAAACTGATCTACGCCTACGCGGAGGCGACCGTCCCGCTGATCACCGTCATCACCCGCAAAGCGTTCGGCGGGGCGTACGACGTGATGGGCTCCAAGCACCTGGGCGCCGACGTCAACCTCGCCTGGCCGACCGCCCAGATCGCCGTCATGGGCGCCCAGGGCGCGGTGAACATCCTGCACCGCCGCACCATCGCCGCCGCCGAGGACCCGGAGGCGACCCGCGCGCAGCTGATGACGGAGTACGAGGACGCGCTGCTCAACCCGTACGTCGCGGCCGAACGCGGTTACGTGGACGCGGTGATCATGCCCTCGGACACCCGCAAGCACGTGGTGAAGGCGCTCCGGCAGCTGCGCACCAAGCGCGAGTCCCTGCCGCCGAAGAAGCACGGCAACATCCCGCTGTAGGCGTGCGTACGCCCGACATCCCACTGCAGGGCGCGTGTACGCCACCCGCCGCACGGAAGGAGCCCGACCATGATCAGGGTCGTACGGGGAAACCCGACCCCCGAGGAACTCGCCGCCGCCCTCGCGGTGGTCCGGGCGCGCGCCGCCGCGGCGGCCTCGGCGCCGGACACCGGGGCAGCGGCGACGCACGCGCCGTGGTCCGACCCGGCACGGATCGCCCGTACCGCCCGGCCGGCGCCGGGGCCGGGGGTCTGGGCGCGCACGTACTGGCCCGCCTGAGCGGCCGGCCACGCCTTCGCACCGCCGTCCGCCGAGCGACGGCGGTGCGAAGGCGCGCCCCGGGAGCGGTCGCCGAGGGTGACCGGACCCGGCAAACGGGTGGTTGAGTACCCGTACTCAGGCAGGACCGCGGCGGGCGGAGCAGGATCGGACGCATGCTCTGGTCCGACCCCGACGACCGCCCGCCGAAGGAACTGCGCGACGCCCAGGAGATGCTGCGGCGCGCGGGGTTCCTCCTCGCGCTGGCCATGGTGGTCGGGATGTTCGTGATCGGCCTGCGCTGAGCCGCCGGGCCGTACCTACAGCGTGACGACCCACAGGACCGTCTCGGCGACGGCGACGGCCACCACCGCGATCCAGCTCAGCCCCCGGGCCCAGTGCGGGAAGCGGTGGCGGTCGGGGGCGGGAACGGTCCGGTTGTGCCACATCCACCAGAGTGTGCCGACGCGCACGGCGAGCGAGACGGCGCTCAGTGTGAGGTGCATGGCCCGGTTGTCGGTGGCCGCGATCCCGAGGGCGAGAAGCAGGTTCGGCAGCAGGAGCCAGGCGAGGGCGATCCATCGGCGGGTCCGGCTCCACCACGGCGACAGGCACAGCGCGACGCCCGCGCCGAAGGCCAGCAGGAAGACGGGGAGCGAGGCGACGGCGGCGATCTCGTCGTCCGACGGGAGCATGCTGAGGACGCGCACCGCAGTGGCCGCCGCCAAGCCCCACACGATCGGGCCGGGGCTGCTCCACCAGGGGGCCCGCCCGTCCGCCCGGTGCCCCGCCACGTCGTCCGGGGACCCCGGTTCGGCCGGGGCATGCTGATGGTCGGCGGCATGAGCCTTCATGGCGACTGCTTTCGGGGTGGGAGCACGGAGGTGCGAGGGCCGGTGGCGGCGCGCGGGCGCCGCCGGTCAGTAGGCCGCGGTGCGGCGGCGCAGCACGCGGAGTGCGGCGGCGGTGAGCAGGGCCGCGGCGGCGAGCACCAGCACGCTGGAGGCGATCTGGTAGCCCCAGTAGTCGCCGGGTGTGAGGGAGTTCATGAGGTAGCTGTCCTGGGGCAGGGCGTCGTAGAACTGGAGACCGACGATGCCGCCCGGGTGGAAGCCGTCGACCTTGGAGAAGAGCGGGAAGTCGACCAGCAGTACGGCCCGGGAGCGGACCAGCGCTCCGGCGACCAGCCAGGTGAGGACGGGCGCCGCGACGAGGGCGGGCAGGGTGCGGCGGAGGAACGTTCCTGCGAGTGCGCCCGCGGCGACCCCGAGGAGGACGTGGGCGACGGTCACCGGGCCGATCGTGTAGTACGCGTTCTGCCGCTCGGCGCCGAAGGTGAGCAGGTTCCGGCCGAAGCCGTGCACGACGCTGATCCGGTAGAGCACCACCGGGGGGACGGTCACCGCCGCGAGGACCGCCGCCAGGACCGCCCAGCGGACGGTGAACCACCGGCGGGGCGTGACCGACTGGGTCAGCGCGAGGACGACCCGGCGGCTCTCCCACTCCCGCGCGGTCAGGACGGCGGTGACGACCGCGGCGAGCAGGGCCGGCTGGAAGGCGAGGGACGCGCCGTCGTTCACCAGCTGGGCGGTCACCTGGTGGGCGTCGTGCGCGTACCGCCCGAAGTGGTACTCCTGACCGCCGACACGGTCGCGCAGGGCCAGGGCGTCGGCCCAACTTCCGTAGTGCCGAAGGAGCGCGACGCAGACGCGGGCGGCCGGCAGCGCGACGACGAGCGCGATCCACCGGTACTGCCGTACGGCGATGAGCACGAGCGGCATGCGAGTTCCGGGCCCGGGGCGGGTGAGCCGGCCGGTCGGGGCGGTGGTGGTGGCGCTCATGCGGCGTCTTCCTTGCTGAGGGAGGTCGGGGCGGCAGCGTGGCCGACGGCGGCAGGGGTGAGGTGGGCGAGGACCAGTTCCTCCAGCGAGGGGGTCCGCGCGTCCCACCCGGCGGGCAGCGGCCCGGCGGGGCGGATGAGCGCGCTGGTGCCGCGCCCGGCCGGGCGGGTCTCCACGACGGTGTGCCCGCCGAGCCCCTCGGCGCCGCCGGGTACGGCCACCACCGCGTGGGAAGCGGTCAGTTCGTCGATGTCGCCGCAGAGCCGGACCGTGCCCCGGTCGAGCAGGAGCAGGTGGTCGCAGACGTCGGCCAGCTCGGAGATGATGTGCGAGGACATGACCACGGTGGTGCCGGTGTCGGCGACGTGCGCCATGAGCAGCCCCATCACCTCCTGCCGCGCCAGCACGTCGAGTTCGGCCATCGGCTCGTCCAGCAGCAGCAGGTCGGCGCGCTTGCCGAGGGCGAGGGCCAGGGCCAGGCGGGTGCGCTGGCCGCCGGAGAGGGTCCCGACCCGTTCGTCGCCCAGGGGCTCCGCGATCCGACCGGCCAGCTCCGCGTCCCAGTTGGACGGGTTGGTCCGGGCGCCCAGTCGCAGCGTCTGACCGACCGTGAACCGGGGGAAGAGCGGCCGGTGCTGGGCGAGGTACGCGACCCGGGGATGCCCGGCTCCGGGCGGTCCGCCCAGGACCTCGAGCGTTCCCGACGCGGGCCGCCGCATGCCGGCCACCAGCTCCAGCAGAGTTGACTTTCCGGCACCGTTGGGCCCCACCAGGGCGGACACGACCCCTGCGGGGACGTCGAAGGTGCAGTCGTCGAGGACGGCGCGCCCCTTGCGCCCGAATCTCTGGGTGACCCCGCGGGCGGCGAGCGCCGTGTCAGGGCTGCTGGTGGGGAAGGGCATCGGATTCCTCCGGTGGGTAGAGATCGTCCAGCACGTCGGTGAACAGGGCGGCGAGGTCGGCGCGTTCGGCACCCTCGGCGGCGGCCCGGGCGGCCACGTCCGCGAGCTCCGCCCGCCAGGGCGAGTCGGCCGAGGACGCGCCGAGGGTGCCGGTGACGAAGGTCCCGTGTCTGCGCCGGGTCTCGACCAGCCCCTGGGACTCCAGCTCGCGGTAGGCCTTGAGCACGGTGTTGGGGTTGAGCGCGGTCGCCTCCACCACCGCCCGGGCGGTGGGCAGCCGGTCTCCCGGCTTCAGCAGCCCCAGCCGGAGCGCCTGCTGGACCTGCTGGATGATCTGGACGTAGTTCGGCACGCCGCTGCGCCGGTCGATCCGGAAGGCGAACCCCATGGCCTCACCTCCCGTATGACCAATGAACTAATGGAATGATGCATTGAATGATCCATGCACGTCAAGGCGTCCCCGGTAGCGGTGACGGCTGCGGCTTCGGCCGTGGCCGGACGACGGAAGTACGCACGTGCGCGGGCAGAAGGGCGCCCCGGTGCGGCCACCTCACCGGGGCGGGCCGCACGGGGCGCGCAGCGGCCGGGGCCGCACCCGGCCCGGGACCTACGATGGCCCGCATGACTGCTCAGCGCCGGCTCGTGCTCGCCTCCGCCTCCCCCGCCCGTCTCGGCCTGCTGCGGCAGGCGGGCTTCGCCCCCGAGAAGATCGTCAGCGGGGTGGACGAGGACGCGCTCTCCGCCCCGACCCCCGGCGAACTGGCGCTCGTACTGGCGCAGGCGAAGGCGACCGCGGTGGCGGCGCTCCCGGAGACGGCCGGGGCCCTGGTCGTGGGGTGCGATTCGGTGCTGGACCTGGACGGGGAGGCGCTGGGCAAGCCGGCCGACGCCGAGGAGGCCACGGCCCGCTGGCAGGCGATGCGGGGCCGGGCCGGGGTGCTGCGGACCGGCCACAGCGTGATCGACCGGGCGAGCGGCCGGACCGCGTCCGCGACCGCGTCCACCGTCGTCCGCTTCGGCGAGCCCACCGACGCCGAGATCGCCGCCTACGTGGCCACGGGCGAACCGCTGCACGTCGCCGGGGCGTTCACCCTGGACGGCCTCTCGGGTCCGTTCGTCGACTCCATCGAGGGCGACCACTCCAACGTGATCGGCCTCTCGCTGCCGCTGCTGCGCCGACTCCTCGGCGAACTGGGCGTCTCCGTCACGGAGTTGTGGGACTGATCACAGGCGGAGCCGGGGCCCCCGCCACGGGGGCCCGCCCCTCGGAGCCGCCGGGGCCGTCGGAGCCGGAGGGGTCGCCGGAGCGGCCGGGGCCGCCGGGGCCCCGGCGCCGTCGCCCTCGGTGCCGGGCGACCGCCGCCCGGGCCCGTACCCGATCAGCGTGCCGACGAGCAGCGCCAGCGCGGCCATCAGGAAGCCGAAGGCGTACCAGCCGATCAGGCCCACCGCCAGGGCCCCGAGCACCGCGTGCGCGACGGCGGTGAGGATCAGCGCGATCCGGCCCACCCGGCCCGGGGAGCGGTCGCGTACGGCGGCGGTCAGCACGACGAGCGCGACGATCACCAGCAGGGCCGTCGAGACGCCGCCCATCACCCAGGCGCCGGTACTCATGGCCCCGGGCTCCAGTCCGGCCAGCGACATGTTCTGGTTCTCCGCCACGGTGGCGAGGACGGTGTTGACGATCGCCACCCCCACGGCCTCGGCGAGGAGCACGAGCGCCGTCACGACGGCCACCGGTCTGCGCAGCACGGCGCCACCCCCTGTTACCCAAAGTTACGTCCGGTACCGCGGACCTTACTAACGGGTAATCATCTGGACAAGAGCGTGCGCACGGCCGGCGCGGTTCCGCCGTACGGCAAGGGAATCCTTCATCCATTCGTGGGGACCCGACAAAGAAAAGCCACCGGTCGTTGCGCCTACAGACAGAGACCTGAACCACACCGGGTGGCTACTGTGCGGTTAAGGATCGCGGCGTACCGTGGTCCGACAAGGGATTTTGCGACTCCGGAGACCTCGAAATCACACTCCGTGTGGGCAAGCTCACCACTGGGGACGAGTCGTACGGCCGTGTTGGTAGTCCCTAAACTCAGCTTGTTCCTAGGAGGGAGTCATCGTGCGCAAGGTGCTCATCGCCAACCGTGGCGAAATCGCAGTCCGCGTCGCTCGGGCCTGCCGGGACGCCGGGATCGCCAGCGTCGCCGTGTACGCCGATCCGGACCGGGACGCTCTGCACGTCCGCGCGGCGGACGAGGCGTTCGCGCTGGGCGGTGACACCCCGGCGGCCAGCTACCTGGACATCGCCAAGGTGCTGCGCGCCGCCGCCGACTCGGGCGCGGACGCGATCCACCCGGGGTACGGATTCCTGTCCGAGAACGCGGAGTTCGCGCAGGCGGTGCTGGACGCCGGGCTGACCTGGATCGGCCCGCCGCCGCACGCGATCCGCGACCTCGGCGACAAGGTCGCCGCCCGGCACATCGCGCAGCGCGCCGGTGCCCCGCTCGTCGCGGGCACCCCGGACCCGGTCTCCGGTTCCGAGGAGGTCGTGGCGTTCGCGCGGGAGCACGGCCTGCCCATCGCCATCAAGGCCGCCTTCGGCGGTGGCGGACGCGGCCTGAAGGTCGCCCGCACCCTCGAAGAGGTCCCGGAGCTGTACGACTCCGCCGTCCGTGAGGCCGTCGCGGCGTTCGGCCGGGGCGAGTGCTTCGTCGAGCGCTACCTCGACAAGCCGCGCCACGTCGAGACCCAGTGCCTGGCCGACCAGCACGGCAACGTCGTCGTCGTCTCCACCCGCGACTGCTCGCTCCAGCGCCGCCACCAGAAGCTGGTCGAGGAGGCCCCGGCCCCCTTCCTCACCGAGGAGCAGAACGCCCAGCTGTACGCGGCGTCGAAGGCGATCCTGAAGGAGGCCGGCTACGTCGGCGCCGGCACGGTCGAATTCCTCGTCGGCACGGACGGCACGATCTCCTTCCTGGAGGTCAACACCCGCCTCCAGGTGGAGCACCCGGTCACCGAGGAGGTCACCGGCCTCGACCTGGTCCGCGAGATGTTCCGGATCGCCGACGGCGAGGAGCTGGGATACGGCGACCCGGCCGTACGCGGTCACTCCTTCGAGTTCCGTATCAACGGCGAGGACCCGGGCCGGGGTTTCCTGCCCGCCCCGGGCACCGTCACCACCTTCAACGCCCCGACCGGCCCCGGTGTCCGGCTCGACGCGGGTGTCGAGTCCGGCAGCGTCATCGGCCCGGCCTGGGACTCGCTCCTGGCGAAGCTGATCGTCACCGGCGCCACCCGTGAGCAGGCGCTCCAGCGCGCCGCCCGCGCGCTCGGCGAGTTCACCGTCGAGGGCATGGCCACCGCCATCCCGTTCCACCGCGCGGTCGTGGTGGACCCGGCGTTCACCTCGGACCCGTTCCGCATCCACACCCGCTGGATCGAGACCGAGTTCGTCAACGAGATCAAGCCCTTCACCACGCCCGCCGAGGCGGACGAGGACGAGGGCAACCGGGAGATCGTCGTCGTCGAGGTCGGCGGCCGGCGCCTGGAGGTCTCGCTCCCCTCGTCGCTGGGCATGAGCCTGGCGCGTACGGGCCTGGCGGCCGGTGCGAAGCCGAAGCGCCGCGCGGCGAAGAAGGCCGGCTCCGCCGCCTCGGGCGACACCCTCGCCTCCCCCATGCAGGGCACCATCGTCAAGGTGGCCGTGGAGGAGGGCCAGGAGGTCAAGGAGGGCGACCTCGTCGTCGTCCTGGAGGCCATGAAGATGGAGCAGCCCCTCAACGCGCACCGCTCCGGCACGATCAAGGGCCTCTCGGCCCAGGTCGGCAGCTCGCTGTCGTCCGGCGCCGCGATCTGCGAGATCAAGGACTGAGCCCGTCGGGCTCCCCTCCGGGGCCCCGTCCGGTCCGTACGCCCACCGCGTGCGGACCGGGCGGGGCCCCGGTGCGTACCGGCTCCGGGGCGACGCGGCCCCGCCGCGTCCGGGGGTCGGTGGCATCCTGGAGGCCGAGAAGACCCGGGAGGACGACCCCACCATGGCCAGCGTGACGCCGCCGAGCACGGCACCGAATCCGGACCCGGACAAGGCCGGTCCCTGTTCGCCCGCGCCCGGACGGCCGATGCGCGCCGACGCCCGCCGCAACCACGACCGGCTGGTCGGCGAGGCCCGCACCCTCTTCGCCGAACAGGGCACCGACGCCTCGTTGGAGGACCTGGCCCGGCGCGCGGGCGTGGGGATCGGCACGCTGTACCGGCACTTCCCCACCCGGCCCGCGCTGATGAACGCGGTCTTCCAGGACGCGCTGGCGGACCTGCTCGACCGCTCGTACGCCCTGGCACGGGCCGAGCGGCCCTGCCACGCCCTGGTGGAGTGGCTCGGCGCGATCGTCCGGCACGCGGGCGAGTACCGGGGGCTGGCCCGTGCGCTGCTCTCCGCCTCGCGGGACGACACCTCGGCCCTGGCCCCCTGTCACATACCGCTGCGCGAGGCGGGGGCCCGGCTGCTGGCACGGGCGCAGGAGAGCGGGGCCGTGCGGGCGGACGCGTCGATCGACGATCTGATGCGGCTGACGAACGCCATCGCGCTCGCCGCCGAGCAGCACCCCGAGGATTCGGAGCTGGCCGACCGGCTGCTCCTGCTGACGCTCCAGGGGCTCAAGAGCAGGCCTGAGACCTGAGACGACGAGGGACGACGCCGGGGGCCCGAGTACCGGCCCCCTCCGCCCTCAGCGCCGCCGCAGGTCCGCGACGCGGGCGCGCTCCGGGGGGCCGGGGTCGGCGAGCACCGCGGCGCCGCGCAGTTGCTGTCCCAGGCCGCCGCCGTTCTGGGTGCGGCGCTGGCCCGGCAGCGGCATGTCGCGCCGGGGTCTGCCGTTCGGCGGGGCGCTCTCCATGCCGGTGCTGCCGGAGTCGGTGTCGCCACCGGCGAGGGTGATCTCCACACCCTGGTCGGCCAGGGCCTGGATCTCGGCGGCGGCCCGCTCGTCGTGCAGCGGGGGTTCGTCGGTGACCAGCCGGGTGACCAGCTCCGTGGGTACCGTCTGGAACATGGTGTCGGCGCCCAGCTTGGTGTGGTCGGCGAGGACGACCACCTCGGCGGCGGCCTGCACCAGGGCCCGGTCGACGCTGGCCGAGAGCATGTTGGAGGTGGAGAGGCCGCGCTCGGCCGTCAGCCCGCTCCCGGAGAGGAAGGCGCGGGAGACCCGCAGCCCCTGGACGGACTGCTCGGCCCCGCTGCCCACCAGGGCGTAGTTGCTCCCGCGCAGCGTGCCGCCGGTCATCACGACCTCCACGCGGTTGGCGTGCGCCAGCGCCTGGGCGACCAGCAGGGAGTTGGTGACGACGGTGAGGCCGGGCACCCGCGCGAGCCGGCGCGCCAGCTCCTGCGTGGTCGTACCGGCGCCGACGACGATGGCCTCGCCCTCACCGACCAGGGCCGCCGCCGCGTCGGCGATGGCCGTCTTCTCCGCGGACGAGAGATGGGATTTCTGCGGAAAGCCGGACTCCCGCGTAAAACCGCCCGGCAAGACCGCACCGCCGTGCCGGCGGTCGAGGAGTCCTTCTGCCTCCAGTGCCCGCACGTCCCGCCGTACGGTCACTTCGGAGGTCTGGACGACGCGGGCGAGCTCACGGAGCGATACCGCCCCGTTGGCGCGCACCATTTCGAGGATCAATTGACGACGTTCTGCAGCGAACACAGAACTGACAGTAACCTGACCCGCGCGCGTTTTCAGCGCATTGGGCCGAATTGCAGAAGTTGGCAACGGAGTGCGCCACCAAGTGATATACGCGAACCCGATGTTGTCAGACTTGCCTGCGGAGTCGCCGTCCGTCGCCGCCGGATTGACTGGAACGTGCACACAACTGGTCGGGGAGCGGTCAGATGCGATCCGCCCGAATCCCAACAACCCCCGCCACGACGGCAGTTGCCGTCGCGCGGGGGCGGTCGCGCGGGGTGACTAGGCCTCGCCGTCGAGCTTCCGGGTGTGCAACTGGCGCGCCACCTCGGCGATCGAACCCGACAGGGACGGGTACACGGTGAACGCGTTAGCGATCTGTTCCACCGTCAAGTTGTTGTCGACCGCGACCGAAATCGGATGAATCAGCTCGCTGGCGCGCGGCGCGACGACGCAGCCGCCGACCACGATGCCGGTGCCGGGGCGGCAGAAGATCTTGACGAAGCCGTCGCGGATGCCGAGCATCTTGGCGCGCGGGTTGCGCAGCAGCGGGAGCTTGACGACCCGGGCCTCGATCTTGCCGGCGTCCACGTCGGCCTGGGTGTAGCCGACGGTCGCGATCTCCGGGTCGGTGAAGACGTTGGAGGAGACGGTCTTGAGGTTCAGCGGGGCCACCGCGTCGCCCAGGAAGTGGTACATCGCGATCCGGCCCTGCATCGCGGCGACCGAGGCCAGCGCGAAGACGCCCGTGACGTCGCCGGCCGCGTAGACGCCGGGGGCGCTGGTGCGGGAGACCTTGTCGGTCTTGATGTGGCCGGACTCCTTGAGGTGGACGCCCGCTTCCTCCAGGCCCATGCCCTCGGTGTTCGGGATCGCGCCGACCGCCATGAGGCAGTGCGTGCCGGAGATGACCCGGCCGTCCGCGAGCGTGACCTCGACCCGGTCGCCGACGCGCTTGGCGGCCTGGGCGCGGGAGCGGGCCATGACGTTCATGCCGCGGCGGCGGAACACGTCCTCCAGCACGGCAGCGGCGTCCGGGTCCTCGCCCGGCAGCACCCGGTCGCGGGAGGAGACGAGGGTGACCCGGGAACCGAGCGCCTGGTAGGCGCCGGCGAACTCGGCGCCGGTGACACCGGAACCGACCACGATGAGCTCTTCGGGGAGCTCGTCGAGGTCGTAGACCTGGGTCCAGTTCAGGATGCGCTCGCCGTCGGGCTGCGCGTCCGGGATCTCGCGGGGGTGGCCGCCGGTGGCGATCAGCACCGCGTCGGCGGTGAGGCGCTCCTCGCTGCCGTCGGCGGCGGTCACCACGACCTGGCGGGAGCCGTCGGCGGCCTGGAGGCCCTCCAGACGGCCCCGGCCGCGCATCACGCGGGCGCCGGACCGGGTGACCGAGGCGGTGATGTCGTGGGACTGGGCGAGCGCGAGGCGCTTGACACGGCGGTTGACCTTGCCGAGGTCGACGCCGACCACCCGGGCGGCCTGCTCCAGGGCCGGGGTGTCGTCGGCGACGATGATGCCCAGCTCCTCGTAGGAGGAGTCGAAGGTCGTCATGACCTCGGCGGTGGCGATCAGGGTCTTGGAGGGGACGCAGTCGGTGAGCACGGACGCTCCACCGAGGCCGTCGCAGTCGACGACGGTGACGTCCGCCCCGAGCTGGGTGCCGACCAGTGCCGCCTCGTAGCCGCCGGGGCCGCCGCCGATGATCACGATCCTGGTCACGAAATGTCCGCCTCGCGTGGTGTCATCCCGCGGCCGTCTGCCGTCCCGGCCGGGGTCCGGGGGATCGCCCCGGGGGAATGCAGTACGTACTCCATTGTCCCGCACCCGCCAAACTGCTTCGCCCCGGGTCCCTCCATCCGGGCGCCGGAGCCGTCCTCGCAGGTCGGGCCCTTCGTCCGGACCACGCCGGGATCGCGCGCCCGGACGCCGCCGGGCGGCCGTGGGAGGTTCGCTCTCCCGGGCTGTTCCTGCCAGGAGTTCGGCGCGCCGCTCCGCATCTCCCGTACCCTCGGACTCATGTCGCTCTACGCCGCGTACGCCGGCAACCTCGACGCGCGGCTGATGACGCGCCGCGCACCGCATTCCCCGCTGCGCGGTACGGGCTGGCTCAACGGCTGGCGGCTGACCTTCGGCGGGGAGCAGATGGGCTGGGAAGGGGCGCTGGCGACGGTCGTCGAAGCGCCGCGCTCCCAGGTGTTCGTCGCGCTGTACGACATCGCGCCGATGGACGAGGACTCCCTGGACCGCTGGGAGGGCGTCGGCCTCGACATCTACCGGCGGATGCGGGTGCGCGTGCACACCCTGGACGGCGAGGAGCCGGCCTGGATGTACGTGCTCAACGGCTACGAGGGCGGTCTGCCCTCCGCCCGCTACCTCGGCGAGGTGGCCGACGCGGCGGAGTCCGCCGGGGCCCCGCACGACTACGTGATGGAGCTGCGCAAGCGCCCCTGCTGACCCGGGGGCGGGTCTCCCTGGACACACCCTGGCCACAGCTGCCCCAGGGGCCCCGTACGCCCCACGGGCGCTGCCGTCTCCCGGCCCGCCGACCCCCCTCGTCAGCGCCCTCGCGGACCCCTCCTCGGCCCCCGCCTCGACCCCCTCGTCGTATGAAAATACGAAAGGATCGGACAGATGGCATGCCGGTCCATCTACGCGCGTAGGGATTCAGCGGTTACCCTCGTCCGGTGAACGCATCTGTTATTCCGGACGACATCCAGGACGACCCGCACGCGGTGGCCGCGGAGGCCGCCGCCAGGCTGCGGGAGCTGACCGGCGCCGAGACCCACGACGTGGTCCTCGTGATGGGGTCCGGCTGGGGACCCGCGGGCGATGCCCTCGGTACCCCCGACGCCGAGTTCCCGGTGACGCACCTGCCCGGATTCCCGCCCCCCGCGGTCGAGGGGCACGGCGGCACGGTCCGCTCGTACCGCATCGGCGAGAAGCGCGTGCTCGTCTTCCTCGGCCGCACCCACTTCTACGAGGGACGCGGCGTCGCCGCCGTCGCCCACGGTGTCCGTACGGCCGTGGCCGCGGGCTGCCGGACCGTCGTGCTGACCAACGGCTGCGGCGGTCTGCGCGAGGGCATGCGCCCGGGGCAGCCGGTGCTGATCGGTGACCACATCAACCTCACGGCCACCTCCCCGATCATCGGCGCCAACTTCGTCGACCTGACCGACCTGTACTCCCCCCGGCTGCGGGCGCTCTGCCAGGAGATCGACCCCTCGCTGGAAGAGGGCGTGTACGTGCAGTTCCCCGGCCCGCACTACGAGACCCCGGCCGAGATCGGCATGGTCCGCGCGATGGGCGGCGACCTGGTCGGCATGTCCACCGTGCTGGAGGCCATCGCCGCGCGCGAGGCCGGCGCGGAGGTGCTCGGCATCTCGCTGGTGACCAACCTCGCCGCGGGCCTGTCCGGCGAACCGCTCAACCACGAAGAGGTCCTGCAGGCCGGCCGCGACTCGGCCGCGCGCATGGGCGACCTGCTGGCCCGCGTGCTCGACCGCATCTGACCGGCCGGTCCGGTGGCGGCCCCGCACGACCGGCCGGGCCGCCACCGGGCAACCACCCGCTCCCCCCGCACGCCCCGCACGCCCCGCACGCCCCGCTCGCCCCGCTCGCCCGGCACTCCCCGCACCACCGGCACCCCCGTCATCCCCGAAAGGTGGACCCCGTGCACCACGACGACCTCCTCGAACGGGCCAGGGCCTGGCAGGCCGAGGACCCGGACCCCGAAACGCGGGAGGAGCTGGGGCGGCTGATCGCCACGGACGGCCCCGAGGCCCGCGCCGAACTCGCCGCGCGCTTCGCCGGCACCCTCCAGTTCGGCACCGCCGGTCTGCGCGGGGAGCTGGGCGCCGGGCCGACGCGGATGAACCGCGCCGTCGTGATCCGCGCCGCCGCGGGGCTGGCCGCGTACCTCAAGGCCGAGGGCCACACCGGTGGGCTCGTCGTGGTCGGGTACGACGCCCGCTACCGCTCGGAGGACTTCGCCCGGGACACCGCCGCCGTGATGACCGGCGCCGGGCTCCGCGCGGCCGTCCTGCCGCGCCCGCTGCCCACCCCCGTGCTGGCGTACGCCATACGGCATCTGGGCGCCGTCGCGGGTGTAGAGGTCACCGCGAGCCACAACCCGCCGCGCGACAACGGCTACAAGGTCTACCTCGGCGACGGATCGCAGATCGTGCCTCCGGCCGACGCGGAGATCGCCGCCGCCATCGCCGCGGTCGGCCCGCTCGCCGGGGTGGACCGGCCGGAGGACGGCTGGCAGGTCCTGGGCGAAGAGGTCCTGGACGCCTACCTGGCCCGTACCGACGCCGTGCTCCTGGCCGGCTCCCCGCGCACCGCCCGGACCGTTTACACCGCGATGCACGGCGTCGGCACCTCGGTGCTGACCGCCGCGTTCGAGCGGGCCGGGTTCCCGGCGCCGGTGCTCGTCGCCGAGCAGGCCGAGCCCGACCCGGCGTTCCCCACCGTCGCGTTCCCCAACCCGGAGGAGCCGGGCGCGATGGACCTCGCCTTCGCGACCGCGCGCCGGGCGGACCCCGATCTGATCATCGCCAACGACCCGGACGCGGACCGCTGCGCCGTCGCCGTCCCGGACCCGGCGGCCGAGGGCGGCTGGCGGATGCTGCGCGGCGACGAGGTCGGCGCGCTCCTCGCCGCGCACCTGGTGGACCGGGGCGCCGAGGGCGTCCTCGCCGCCTCGATCGTCTCCTCCTCGCTCCTCGGCCGGATCGCCGAACGGGCCGGTCTCGGGTACGAGGAGACGCTGACCGGCTTCAAGTGGATCGCCCGGGTGGACGGTCTGCGGTACGGCTACGAGGAGGCGCTCGGCTACTGCGTCGACCCGGACGGCGTACGGGACAAGGACGGCATCACCGCGGCGCTGCTCGTCACCGAGCTGGCCTCGGTGCTCAAGGAGCGCGGCCGGACCCTGCTCGACCTGCTGGACGACCTGGCTCTCGCGCACGGGCTGCACGCGACCGACCAGCTGTCGGTCCGGGTGGAGGACCTCTCGGTCATCGCCGACGCCATGCACCGGCTCCGCGAGCAGCCGCCGACCGCGCTGGCGGGGCTCGCGGTCACCTCGGCCGAGGACCTGTCGAAGGGCTCCGCGGAACTGCCCCCCACGGACGGGCTGCGCTACCGGCTGGACGGTGCCCGCGTGATCGTCCGCCCGAGCGGGACCGAGCCGAAGCTCAAGTGCTACCTGGAGGTCGTCGTGCCGGTCGTCTCGGCGGACGGACTGCCGGCCGCGCGGGCGCGCGCCGCCGAGCTGCTGGCCGGGATCAGGCGGGACCTCTCCGCCGCGGCCGGCATCTGACCCGCCGCCCCCTGCCGCACGCGCGAAGAGCGGGCCGGCACCTCCCCGGGGGAGGCACCGGCCCGCTCGCGTACGCGGCCGAGGGCGACGCGCGCGTCACGTCGTGGCGAACAGCACCACCAGCGCGATCCCGCCCGCGACGGCGGGGCCGATGATCTCCCACGCCCAGCGCACCGAGGCGGTCACCTCCTGGGCACCGGCGGCGCCCCGGGTCGCGGCGTCCTCCTCGGCGAGCTTGCGCAGATCCCCGACCGCCTGGTCGGCCACCGCGGGGCGCACCTGCTTCGCCGCGGCGGCGCCTTCGCGCCGGGCGGCGGACGACTGGCGTACCGCCCGCTTGCGGTCGCGCAGCGAGACGGGCAGCGCCCACACCTGGTACTTCTTCCCGTCCGTGGTGAACAGCTCGGTGGAGTACGCGGCGCGGACGTCGGCCATCCGTGACCACGGCAGCACGATGGTGCGGAACGGGTTGCGGATCAGGATGCGGCGGGCTCCGGCGCGGACGGCGGGGCGGAGCGTGAAGGCGACGACCAGCGGCGCCACCAGCACCGCTCCGGCGAGCGCCAGCCAGGGCGCGCGGCCCTCTCCGGAGATGAGCGCGTCGCCCAGCAGCCAGGCGATGAGCAGGAGCAGCAGTACGCCGGCCACCGTCGCGGGGGTGGACCGGTAGGTCCGGTCGGCGTAGGTGGGCTCGCCGGGGGGCGTGGAGCTCGTCATGGCCCGATTGTGCCTGACGCCCGGGGCCGGGTGCCGTGCGGCCGGGTCGCGGCGCACGGCCGCACGGCACTGAAGCGTGTCCCGGCCGGGGCGTACCCGGCGTGCGGGGCGCCCGCGCGGGGCGTGTGAGGGTCCGTACCCCCCTGTACAGGCTGCTACGCGCGTAGATATGCTCCCCTGGTGACCATGCCCACCACTGCACCCGCATTCTCCGGCGCGACCGCGTCCGACGGTGCGCTGCGCCGCTTCCTGCACGGGCTGCCCGGCGTCGACGCCGTCGGCCTCGAAGCGCGCGCCGCCTCGCTCTCCACCCGGTCGATCAAGACGACGGCCAAGGCGTACGCCATCGACCTCGCCATCTCGATGATCGACCTGACGACGCTGGAAGGCGCGGACACCCCTGGCAAGGTCCGGGCGCTCTGCGCGAAGGCCCTGCATCCCGACCCGACCGACCGGACGACCCCGCGCACCGCCGCGGTCTGCGTCTACCCCGACATGGCGGCGACCGCCGTCGCCGCGCTGGCCGGCTCCGACGTGAAGGTGGCGTCCGTGGCGACCGCCTTCCCGGCCGGCCGCGCGGCGCTCGACGTCAAGCTCGCGGACGTCCGCGACGCGGTGGCGGCCGGGGCCGACGAGATCGACATGGTGATCGACCGGGGCGCGTTCCTGGCGGGCCACTACCTCAAGGTGTACGAGGAGATCACGGCCGTGAAGGCCGAGTGCGGCAGCGCCCGCCTCAAGGTCATCTTCGAGACCGGCGAGCTCTCCACGTACGACAACATCCGCCGCGCCTCCTGGCTCGGGATGCTGGCCGGGGCCGACTTCATCAAGACGTCGACGGGCAAGGTCGCGACCAACGCCACCCCCGCGAACACCCTGCTGATGCTGGAGGCCGTCCGCGACTTCCGGCTCCAGACCGGCGTACAGGTCGGGGTGAAGCCCGCGGGCGGCATCCGTACGACCAAGGACGCGGTCAAGTTCCTGGTCCTGGTCAACGAGACCGCGGGCGAGGACTGGCTGGACAACCACTGGTTCCGGTTCGGCGCCTCCGGCCTGCTGAACGACCTGCTGATGCAGCGCCAGAAGCTCAGCACCGGCCGTTACTCCGGCCCCGATTACGTGACGGTGGACTGATCCCCATGGCATCTGCATTCGAGTACGCGCCCGCCCCCGAGTCGCGGTCCGTCGTCGACATCGCGCCCTCGTACGGCCTGTTCATCGACGGCGAGTTCACCGAGGCCGCCGACGGCAAGGTCTTCAAGACCGTCTCGCCGAGCAGCGAGGAGGTCCTGTCCGAGGTCGCCCGCGCGGGCGAGGCGGACGTGGACCGCGCGGTCCGGGCAGCCCGGAAGGCGTTCGAGAAGTGGTCGGCGCTGCCGGGCTCCGAGCGCGCCAAGTACCTCTTCCGGATCGCCCGGATCGTCCAGGAGCGCAGCCGCGAGCTGGCGGTCCTGGAGACCCTGGACAACGGCAAGCCGATCCGGGAGACCCGCGACACGGACCTCCCGCTGGTCGCGGCGCACTTCTTCTACTACGCGGGCTGGGCCGACAAGCTCGACCACGCCGGTTTCGGCGCCGGCCCGCGCCCGCTGGGCGTGGCCGGCCAGGTCATCCCGTGGAACTTCCCGCTGCTGATGCTGGCGTGGAAGATCGCCCCGGCGCTCGCGGCCGGCAACACGGTGGTCCTCAAGCCCGCCGAGACGACCCCGCTCTCCGCCCTGTTCTTCGCGGACATCTGCCGCCAGGCGGGTCTGCCGAAGGGCGTCGTCAACATCCTGACGGGGTACGGCGACGCGGGCGCGGCCCTGGTCGCGCACCCGGACGTCGACAAGGTCGCCTTCACCGGCTCGACCGCCGTGGGCAAGGCCATCGCCCGGCAGGTCGCGGGGACGGAGAAGAAGGTCACCCTGGAGCTGGGCGGCAAGGGCGCCAACATCGTCTTCGACGACGCCCCGGTCGACCAGGCGGTCGAGGGGATCGTCACCGGCATCTTCTTCAACCAGGGCCAGGTCTGCTGCGCGGGCTCCCGCCTGCTGGTGCAGGAGTCGGTGCACGACGAGGTGCTGGAAGCGCTGAAGCGCCGGCTGTCCACGCTGCGCCTCGGCGACCCGCTGGACAAGAACACCGACATCGGCGCGATCAACTCCGCCGAGCAGCTCGCCCGGATCACCGCGCTGACGGAGACGGGCGAGGCGGAAGGCGCCGAGCGCTGGTCCGCGCCGTGCGAACTGCCCTCCTCCGGCTACTGGTTCGCCCCGACGCTCTTCACCGGGGTCACCCAGGCCCACACGGTCGCCCGGGACGAGATCTTCGGCCCGGTGCTCTCGGTGCTGACCTTCCGCACCCCGGACGAGGCCGTCGCGAAGGCCAACAACACCCAGTACGGCCTGTCGGCGGGCATCTGGACGGAGAAGGGCTCCCGCATCCTCGCGGTGGCCAACAAGCTCCGGGCGGGCGTCGTCTGGGCCAACACGTTCAACAAGTTCGACCCCACCTCGCCGTTCGGCGGGTACAAGGAGTCGGGCTACGGCCGCGAGGGCGGCCGTCACGGCCTGGAGGCGTACCTCGATGTCTGAGCACGGATCGACCAACGGCTCCGCGTCGCGGCGCCTCAGCGTCTTCAAGACCTACAAGCTGTACGTCGGGGGCAAGTTCCCCCGTTCCGAGAGCGGCCGGGTGTACGAGGTGACCGACTCCAAGGGCACGTGGCTGGCGAACGCTCCCCAGTCGTCCCGCAAGGACGCGCGGGACGCGGTCGTCGCCGCCCGCAAGGCCTTCGGCGGCTGGTCCGGCGCGACCGCGTACAACCGGGGCCAGGTCCTCTACCGCGTCGCCGAGATGCTGGAGGGCCGCCGGGAGCAGTTCGTCCGCGAGGTCGCGGACGCGGAGGGGCTGTCGAAGTCCAAGGCCGCGGCCGTGGTGGACGCCGCGGTGGACCGCTGGGTCTGGTACGCGGGGTGGACGGACAAGATCGGCCAGGTCGTGGGCGGGGCCAACCCGGTCGCCGGGCCCTTCTTCAACCTGTCGACGCCGGAGCCGACCGGTGTGGTCGCGGTGCTGGCGCCGCAGCGCTCGTCGTTCCTCGGGCTGGTCTCGGTGATCGCCCCGGTGATCGCGACGGGCAACACGGCCGTGGTGGTCGCCTCCGCGGAGGCCCCGCTGCCCGCGCTCTCGCTGGGCGAGGTGCTGGCCACCTCGGACCTGCCGGGCGGCGTGGTGAACGTGCTCTCCGGCGCGACCGCCGAACTGGCGGCCCCGCTCGCGGCGCACCAGGACGTCAACGCCATCGACCTGACCGGCGCGGACGCCGCACTGGCGAAGGAGCTGGAGATCGCGGCGGCCGACAACCTGAAGCGCGTACTGCGTCCACAGCCTGTGGACGGCGACGCGGGACCCGACTGGACCGCCGACCCGGGCACGTACCGCCTGACGGCCTTCCTGGAGACCAAGACGGTCTGGCACCCCACGGGCGCGCTGGGCGTCTCCGGGTCGTCCTACTGACGGTCGCGCACCGCGGTCGGCGGGGCGTACGCACACGGCGGGGCCGGTCCTCCCGCGACGGGAGGGCCGGCCCCGCCGGTGCGTCAGCCGGTCAACGTCCCCCGGTGATCAGCCCGGTGACCTGACCCACCACGGGCAGGTCGCGGAGCGCGCCGCCCTGGGTGAGGTGGTCGGTGACCAGGGCGGTGGAGACCGGCTTGAAGTCGGCGACCTGCGTGCCGACGGCGTTGTCCAGCGGATCGGACCCGGTCTTGGCCAGCGGGTCGAGCTGGAGCGCGGTGACGGGGGCGAGGCTGTTCGACAGGGCGCCGGTCACCGCGGGCAGGGCGGCGTCCGTCACCGCCGACACGGCCGCCTGCGTGCTGTCGCTCGCCTCGGTCACCGCCTCGGGCGTGGCCGCCTGCGCGGACGCGGCGCCCGCGCCGAGGGCGGCGCCCAGTGCGGTGACGGTCAGCCCGGCGCGCAGCAGGACGTGCCGCGAGGGCTTGGTTCGTGCATGACGTGCCATTTTTCCCACCTGATCGACTTCGTTCCGGTAGTCGTACGTGCGCGCAGAGTAGTGGAGATGTGATGCTCGATACCAACAGGACTTCCGAGGGGTCCCCTGCTCGGGTCATGCCTCACACTTTTGTTCTGTGAGTTCCCAACCGATCCCGACGCGCGTCGTCCTGCTGACAGGACCCTCCGGCTCCGGGAAGTCCTCCCTCGCCGCCCGCACCGGTCTTCCGATGCTGCGGCTGGACGACTTCTACAAGGAGGGCAACGACCCGACCCTCCCCCAGGTCACCGGCAGCACGGACATCGACTGGGACTCCCCGGAGTCCTGGGACGCCGACGCCGCCGTGGCCGCCGTCGCCGACCTCTGCCGCTCCGGCAGCACCCACGTCCCGGTGTACGACCTCGCCACCAGCTCCCGCACCGGCACCGAGGTGCTGCACATCGACCGCTCGCCGCTCTTCGTGGCCGAGGGGATCTTCGCGGCGGACATCGTCGCGCGCTGCCAGGAGCTGGGACTGCTCGCCGACGCGATCTGCCTGCGCGGGCGCCCGTCGACCACGTTCCGGCGGCGGCTGATGCGGGATCTGCGCGAGGGCCGCAAGTCGGTGCCGTTCCTGCTGCGGCGCGGCTGGCGGCTGATGCGCGCGGAGCGCGGGATCGTGGCCCGTCAGGCCGCCCTCGGCGCGCACCCGTGCGGCAAGGAGGAGGCGCTCGGCCGCCTGGCCGCCGCCGCCGCGGGCCGCTGCCGCCGCACCCCGGCGGGGAGCGGCGCGGCTTAGGTCGTGTGTCGAACGTGGCGCCGTCCGGGAGCGGGAACGACGGACGGGGCCGTACCGGGCCCCCCAGCCCGTACGACCCCGCCGTTCCCCCGTCGCTCGCCGTTTCCCCCCGGAGCGGCGAGCTCCGTCGTTCCCCCGTGGTCCCCCCGTTTCCCCCGTGGGTCCCCCGTTGTTTCCCCCGTAGCCTCAGGCCACCAGCTCGCCGAAGGATTCCTTCTCGTCACGTCCGAAGCTGAGGACCTCGTCCTCACGCAGCCGGCGGAGCGACCGCCAGATGCTGGACTTCACCGTGCCGACACTGATGTCGAGGATGGCCGCGATCTCCGGGTCGGTGCGCCCCTCGTAGTAGCGCAGGACCAGCATGGTGCGCTGGAGTTCGGGCAGCCGGGCGAGCGCCTGCCAGAGCACCGCGCGCAGCTCCGTGCCGCGCATCGCGTCCGAGTCGCCGACCGTCTCCGGCAGTTCCTCGGTCGGGTACTCGTTGAGCTTGCGGCGGCGCCAGGCGCTGATGTGCAGGTTGGTCATGGTGCGGCGCAGGTAGCCGCCGACGGCCGCCTTGTCGCTGATCCTGTCCCACGCCCGGTAGGTCGAGAAGAGGGCGCTCTGCAGCAGGTCCTCGGCCTCGAACCGGTCGCCGGTCAGGTGGTAGGCGGTCGCGTACAGGGAGGCGCGGCGCTCCTGGACGTAGGCCGTGAACGCCGCTTCGGCGTCCTCGACCGGCGCCTGAGGCGTCCGCTCCCCCGTGATGCCCTCCCCGTACGCGCTTCCCCCGTGTCCCCCGTACGTTCCCCCGTACGTGCCCGGTCCGTCCCCCGTGACGTCGGTGACCGGCGTCGGAGCCGGGTGCTGGCGCCCGGTGCCGCGAACGCACCCCCGTCCGTTCACCGCACCGGACTTCTCCGGACCCCGGCCGACGTCGTGGAGACGCGTGACAACCGCGCTTGAGCCGTTGCGTTGCAGTCGCAGTGCGTTCATCGTGCGCCTCCCCGTCGTGGAGTCCGTTCGAACCGTGTGCCCTTGAGTCTGGCCGGGCAGTTTCATGGCACTGTCCGCCGACTGTCACAGAGCTGTCACAGGCCTCGTGGGGTCGTAACCGTCACAACTGGGGCCGCTCACGCACAGGAAGTGACCCCCGGCGGTCGAACTGGGGCGCCACCATGGGACAGAATGGCCCGCGTGCCTTTCCTGTTGCTGATCGAGGACGACGACGCCATCCGCACGGCCCTCGAACTCTCGCTGTCACGCCAGGGCCACCGAGTGGCCACCGCGGCGACGGGCGAGGACGGCCTGAACCTCCTGCGGGAGCAGCGGCCCGACCTGGTCGTGCTGGACGTGATGCTGCCCGGGATCGACGGTTTCGAGGTCTGCCGCCGCATCCGCCGCACCGACCAGTTGCCGATCATCCTGCTGACGGCGCGCAGCGACGACATCGACGTCGTGGTGGGCCTGGAGTCGGGGGCCGACGACTACGTGGTGAAGCCCGTGCAGGGCCGGGTGCTGGACGCGCGCATCCGTGCCGTACTCCGGCGCGGGGAGCGGGAGTCGACCGACTCGGCGACCTTCGGGAACGTGGTCATCGACCGTTCCGCGATGACGGTCACCAAGGACGGGGCTGATCTCCAGCTGACCCCGACCGAGCTGCGGCTGCTCCTGGAGCTGAGCCGCAGACCCGGACAGGCCCTGTCCCGGCAGCAGTTGCTGCGGCTGGTGTGGGAGCACGACTACCTCGGCGACTCGCGGCTCGTGGACGCGTGCGTGCAGCGGCTGCGCGCGAAGGTGGAGGACGTGCCGTCCTCGCCGACGCTGATCCGTACGGTGCGCGGGGTGGGCTACCGGCTGGACTCGCCTCAGTGAGTGGACGTGCCGGGCGCGGGGTCCGTGCGGGACTCCGCTGGAGCAGCCTGCGGCTACGGCTGGTCGTGGTGTTCGGCCTGGTGGCCCTGGTGGCGGCGGTGTCCGCGTCGGGGATCGCGTACTGGCTCAACCGCGAGGCGGTGCTGACGCGTACGCAGGACGCGGCGCTCGGGGACTTCCGGCGGCAGATGCAGAACCGGGCGGCGGCGCTGCCGTTGCAGCCGACCAAGGACGATCTCCAGTCCGCCGCCGTGCAGATGGCGGACAGCGGGCCGGGGTACGCGGTGCTGCTGGAGGACGAGCGGGACGGCGGGAAGCCGATCGTCGGCTACTCCGACCTGGACTCCTTCACCAAGGTGGACGTGCCGGCCTCGCTGGAGCGCCAGGTCTCCGCCCAGCAGCGGCTGACCTCGGGCAACACGTACGAGTACCACCTGTTCTGGCAGCGTACGAGCATCGACGGCACCCCGTACCTGGTGGCCGGGACGCGGATCATCGGCGGCGGACCGACGGGGTACATGCTGAAGTCGCTCGACCAGGAGCGCCAGGACCTCAACTCGCTGGCCTGGTCGCTGGGGATCGCCACCACGCTGGCGCTGGTCGGCGCGGCGCTGCTCGCGCAGGCGGCGGCGACGACCGTGCTGCGGCCGGTGCAGCGGCTCGGCGAGGCGGCGCGCAAGCTGGGCGAGGGGAAGCTCGACACCCGCCTGGTGGTCTCCGGTACGGACGAACTCGCCGAGCTCTCCCGCACGTTCAACCGGGCGGCGGGTTCGCTGGAGAAGAAGGTCGCGGACATGAGCGCGCGGGAGGAGTCCAGCCGCCGGTTCGTCGCCGACATGTCGCACGAGCTGCGCACCCCGCTCACCGCGATCACCGCGGTGGCCGAGGTGCTGGAGGACGAGGCCGACAGCCTCGACCCGATGATCGCGCCCGCCGTGCATCTGGTGGTGAGCGAGACCCGGCGGCTCAACGACCTGGTGGAGAACCTCATGGAGGTCACCCGCTTCGACGCGGGCACGGCCCGGCTGGTCCTGGACACGGTGGACGTCGCCGACCAGGTCACCGCCTGCATCGACGCCCGGGCCTGGCTGGACGCGGTGGAACTCGACGCGGAGCGCGGCATGATGGTCCGGCTCGACCCGCGGCGGCTCGACGTGATCCTGGCGAATCTGATCGGCAACGCGCTGAAGCACGGCGGTTCACCCGTGCGGGTAGGCGTGCGCACCGAGGGCGGGGAACTGGTCATCGAGGTACGTGACCACGGGCCGGGGATTCCCGAGGACGTGCTGCCGCACGTCTTCGACCGGTTCTACAAGGCGAGCGCGTCCCGCCCGCGCTCCGAGGGCAGCGGGCTCGGGCTGTCGATCGCCATGGAGAACGCGCTGATCCACGGCGGCACCATCTCGGCGGCCAACTCCCCGGACGGCGACGGGGCGGTGTTCGTCCTGCGACTCCCCCACGCCGAGGACGAGGCCACCAAGGACGACGCGAACGGCGCCGGCGACGGCGCGGACGGCGGGGAGTCGTGAGGCGGCGCGGCCCGGCGGACGGGCACCGGATCCCGGCGGACGGACGGCGGAACCCGGCGGGCGTACGGCGTCCGCTCACCGCGGTGGTCCTCGCCGTGGCCGCCGCCGCGCTGGCCGCCGGATGCGGCATCCGGTCCACCTCGGTGCCGGTCGACGCGGGGGCCGCGCCCTCCCGGGTGCCGTGCCGCACCAGCGGTACGGACTCCGGGGCGCGCGAGGGGGACGAGCGGGTGCGGGTGTATCTGGTCTGCGCGTCGGAGCTGGTGACGGCGGACCGGACGCTCGCGGAGACCGGCCGGGGCGACAGCCGCCTGGACCTGGCGCGGGCGCTGCTGGCGCAGATCCGGCAGGCGCCGCTCGCCGCCGAGCGACGGGCCGGTTTCACCACGGCGGTCCCCTCGGACCTGAGCGTCGGGGAGGGCACCGCGGACGATCCGGCGGGCGCCCTGCGGCTGAGCGCCCAGCCCGAGGACCTGTCCTCGGAGGCGCTGGCCCAGGTGGTCTGCACGTTCGCCGAGGAGCGCGCGCTCGTCACCGGCGACGCGGTGCTGCTGGGCGGGCCGAGCGACGACTACGCGCCCCGGGGCTACCTCTGCACGACGGAGACGAAGGCCCGGCCGCAGAACGTACCGACCGTCAGCACGCCGTCCCCGTCGCCCCGCTGAGCGCGACGGGGTCCGCCCAGCCGGCCGAGCGCGCCGGGCGCACCGGTGCGCCCGTGAGGGTGCCGGTGCTGCCGGTGGCCGTGTGGCGGTTGGGGCGCGGCGGGGGCGCGCGTCCCGTGGTCTGCGCCACTTCCAGCCGTTTGCCCGGAACCGTTCCTTCAGGAGCGGGCGTCTAGGGGGGCGTGCGTCAAGGTCCCGGCGGTAAGGCCGTCACCCTGTTCCGCGTGGTGGGGTTCACGCTTCTCCTCGCGCATCTCGTGCTCGTCGGGTGGCTGACGCTGCGCCCCCTGGACGTCCCCTGGATCACCGCCGCGAAC
This sequence comes from Streptomyces sp. NPDC060184, assembly GCF_042728795.1. Lineage (NCBI taxonomy): Bacteria > Bacillati > Actinomycetota > Actinomycetes > Kitasatosporales > Streptomycetaceae > Streptomyces > Streptomyces sp. NPDC060184. The sequence continues at coordinate 26,426 of NZ_JBHWYX010000037.1, read as the reverse complement.
TTCACCCCGCTGGACGGCATCAAGGCGGACCTCGCACTCGGCCCGGGGGCCGCGGTCCGGCGCATCGGGGCGGGGCTGCTGCTGCTCGCGCCGCTCGGGTTCCTGCTGCCGATGGCCGACGCGCGGCTCACCGTCTCCCCGTGGGCGTCGCTGGTCCGGACGACCGCCGCCGGAGCGCTGATATCCCTCGCCATCGAGCTCGGGCAGACCGGGGTCCCCGGCCAGGTGGTCGACATCGACTCACTGCTGCTCAACACGGTGGGGGTGCTGCTGGCGCATCTGCTGGTGGTGCCGTTCGTACGGGCCCGGCTGCGCCGCAGGCACCACCGGGTGACGGCGGGTGCCGACGCGGACGCGGCCGACGGAACCCCTCAGGGCACGACCCCGACGATTGACAGGGTCGGGGTCGCCCCGTAGAGGGAGGCACCGACCCCACCGGTGGAGCGACCATGGATACATCGGGAGCGCCGCGGCGGCTGCTCCCCCGACGGTTCACCGAGGAGCCCATCATGGCCGGATTGGTCCGCCCCATCGACGGGCGCATGATCGGCGGAGTGTGCGCGGCGCTGGCACAGCGCTTCGGCACCTCCGCGACGACCATGCGCGTCATCTTCCTGGTCTCGTGCCTGCTGCCCGGCCCGCAGTTCCTGGTCTATCTGGCGCTGTGGATCCTGCTGCCCGGGGAGAAGTCCTCGTCGGGCACCACGTCCGCGACGGCCTGGTGACGCGGGTACGACGGGGGACGGCCGTCACGTCGGCCGACAGCACGGAACACGCGGTGGGGCACCCGGCCTGAACAGGCCGGGTGCCCCACTGGCGTATGCCGGGCGGATCAGCCGCCGATCGGCAGACCGTTCGCGGTCAGGCCCTTGGTCGGCAGGCCGCCGAGCAGCTGGGTGACGGGCTTGGCGGCGTCGGTGGCCTTGCCGCCGAGGAGGCTGCCGGTGGTCTCCTTGACCGGGAGGGTCTGGGCGGTGTGACCGAGGTTCGCCAGCGCGTCGGTGGAGACGGGCAGCGAGCTGCCCGCGTCCAGCGGGAGCGCCTGGGCGGCGGACGCGCTGCCGGCGGCGGCAGCGGCGAAAGCGGCACCGAGAGCGGCGACACCGATGATGCGGGCGGAGGAGAGCTTCATGACATTCATCCTTGGGGAAAGGGGATGCGAGCGGCTCTGCAAACTAGTCACCCCGCTCCCCGCTCCGCAAATGGCGCGACACACGGAAAAGGGCCGGGAAATGTGTTCCCCGGCCCCTTTCGGAATGGTCTCGTTCAGCTCTGTTCGACGGAGGAGACGCTGGTCGCGGCGGTCTGGCTGAACAGCCATGCGGACTTCAGTTCGGCGTATCCCGGCTTGACCACATCGTTGATCATCGCGAGACGTTCATCGAAAGGAATGAATGCTGATTTCATCGCATTGACGGTGAACCACTGCATGTCGTCGAGCGTGTATCCGAACGTCTCGGTCAGCCGCTCGAATTCCTGGCTCATGCTGGTCCCGCTCATCAGACGGTTGTCGGTATTCACCGTGACGCGGAAGTGCAGGGTGCGCAGCAGCCCGATCGGGTGCTCCGCGTAGGAGGGGGCGGCGCCGGTCTGGAGGTTCGAGGTGGGGCAGAGCTCCAGCGGGACGCGCTTGTCGCGCACGTAGCCGGCGAGGCGGCCGAGCTTGACCGTGCCGTCCTCGGCGACCTCGATGTCGTCGATGATCCGGACCCCGTGGCCGAGCCGGTCGGCGCCGCACCACTGGAGGGCCTGCCAGATCGACGGGAGGCCGAACGCCTCGCCCGCGTGGATGGTGAAGTGGTTGTTCTCCCGCTTGAGGTACTCGAAGGCGTCCAGGTGGCGGGTGGGAGGGAAGCCGGCCTCGGCACCCGCGATGTCGAAGCCCACGACCCCCGAGTCCCGGTACCGGTTGGCGAGTTCGGCGATCTCCAGCGAGCGGGCGGCGTGCCGCATCGCGGTGAGCAGCGCGCCGACCCGGATGCGCCGGCCGTCCTCGCGGGCCAGCCGCTCCCCTTCACGGAAGCCGTCGTTGACCGCCTCCACGACCTCTTCGAGGGTGAGCCCGCCGGTCAGGTGCTGCTCGGGGGCGTACCGCACCTCGGCGTAGACGACGCCGTCCTCGGCGAGGTCCTGGGCGCACTCGGAGGCGACCCGGACGAGCGCGTCACGGGTCTGCATGACGGCGCAGGTGTGGGCGAAGGTCTCCAGGTAGCGCTCCAGGGAGCCGGAGTCGGCCGCCTCGCGGAACCAGGTGCCCAGCTTGTCGGGGTCGGTCTCCGGCAGGTCCTCGTACCCCTGCGCCCGGGCGAGTTCGACGATGGTGCCGGGGCGCAGCCCGCCGTCGAGATGGTCGTGGAGGAGCACCTTCGGGGCGCGGCGGATCTGGTCGGCGTCGGGGACGTCACGGAGCTGGCTCGTCATCTGCGCACTCTAGCGCCTACGCGCGTAGATGGCCGAGTGAAGATACGTAACAGTGATGGTGAGGACAGGTGGAGTACACCCGCGCTTCTGACACTGTTCCGTTATGGCCATGCGCGCGCTTCCCCTGTCCACCGCCCGGCTCGGACGCTCCGTCCGGGCCGCGGGACCGTCCTCGGAGGTCGGTGGTGTCGTCCTGCTGCTCCCGGACGGAGCCGCCGAATCCCACCGCAAGCCGTCCCCGTTCACCTACGCCGGCCAGCTGCCGTTCGCCCGGGCACTGGCCCGGTCCGGCCGGGACGACGGGCTGACGGTGCACGTCCTGCACTACCGCCACCGCGGCTGGAACGCCCAGGACGCCGACCCGGCGGCGGACGCCGGGTGGGCGGCGGACGAGGTGGTGCGCCGCTACGGCGACGTGCCGGTCTGCCTCGTCGGCCACGGCATGGGCGGCCGGGCGGCGCTGCGGGCGGCCGGGCATCCGGCGGTCTCCGCCGTGCTCGCGATGGCCCCCTGGCTGCCGGGGCGGGCCGGGCCCTTGGCGCACAGCGCGCCCGAGACGGCGGCGGAGCCGGTGAAGCAGCTCGCCGGGCGCCGGGTGCTCATCGTGCACGGCACCAACGACACCCGCACCGACCCCGAGCTCTCCTTCCGGCTGGCCTCCCGGGCCAAGAAGGCCAACCGGGACATCTGCCGCTTCGAGGTCCACTCGGACGGGCACGCGCTCCGCCAGCACCGGGCCGAAGTGGTGGCGCTGGCGGCCGACTTCGTCCAGGGCTCGCTCTTCGACCGCTCCTACGCCCGGCCGGTCGAGGACGCGCTGGCCGCGCCGCCGCCGCTGGGGCTGCGGATGCCGCTGGCCGCCGGTTTCGGCAGGTCGCTGCGGCACTGAGGCGGGTCGTGGGGCGCTGCGGCCGGTCAGGGCTTCCGGTGCGGTGCGAGGCGGGCGAGGCTGCGGTCGTGCAGGCGGCTGAGGAGGAGCAGGGAGCAGACGGCGCCGATCAGCGCGCAGAACATGTCCCACTGGGTGTCCCACACGTCGCCCTGGGTGGCGAGGAACGAGTCGGCGGCCTGCCCTCCGACCTCGGCCGCCAGCCATTCCAGCATCTCGAAGACGGCGCTGAAGGCGAGGCAGGCGCACACGGTCAGCGGCGGGAGCCAGCGGCTGCCGCGCAGGGGCGAGGTGCGGACGAGGAGTTCCCGGACCAGGATCGCGGGCACGAATCCCTGCATGAGGTGGCCGAGCCGGTCGTACGGATTGCGTTCCAGGCCCAACCGGTCACGCACCCAGTCGCCGGCCGGGACCTCGGCGTACGTGTAGTGCCCGCCCACCATGAGGACGAGGGCGTGGACGGCCAGCAGTCCGCAGAGCAGGCCGCTCAGCGGGAACCGCTTGCGCAGCAGGAACAGGACCGGCAGCCCCAGCATCACCCACACCGTTTCCAGCACCCAGGTGCCGGACTCCTTGGCGCCCCAGGCGGACACCGCGAGTGCCACGGCGACGGCGGGCGCGAGCACGGCGGGCAGCAGGCGGCCGGTGGCCGCGGGGGCGGCCGGCGCAAGGTCCTCGGACGGAAGGGTGGCGGACATCGGGGGCTCCTCGTGTCTGGGCTGTACCGCCATCCTGCGGCGCCCCGCGAGGCCCGCACCTGAGTGCGGATACTCAACGGCCCCGACTTTTCACCCGGTTGGGAGCGCTGCGGGAAGCCCCGCGCGGCACGGCGTCCCGAGCCCCGCCCGGCGCACCGGGGTTCAGTCCGGCAGCAGGTGGCCGCGCCGGGAGATCAGGAACTGCTTGAAGGCGGCGACCGGCGGGGTGTCCGGATGGCCGTCCAGCCAGGCCACGCCGATCTCGCGGACCGCACGCGGCGCGGTCACCGTCAGCTCCACGACCCCGGGGCGGGCGACGGCGGGCGGCGGCAGCAGGGCGACACCGAGCCCGGCGGCCACCAGCCCGCGCAGCGTCTCCGCCTCCTCGCCCTCGAACGCGACCCTCGGCACGAACCCGGCCTCCGCGCAGAGGTCGTCGGTGATCCGCCGCAGGCCGTACCCCGGCTCCAGGGTCACGAAGGTCTCGTCGGCGGCCTCCGCGAGCCGGACCCGGCGGCGGGCCGCGAGCCGGTGGTCGTCGGGGACGACCAGCCGCAGCCGCTGCTCGTCCAGCCGCCGGGCCACCAGGTCGGGCGCGTCCGGGACCGGTGAGGTGAGGCAGAGGTCCAGCTTCCCCGCGCGCAGCCGCTCGATCATCGCCTCGCCGTAGTTCTGCACCAGCTGGAAGCGGACGCCCGGGTGGTCGACGCGGAAGGCGCGGATGAGGGCGGGTACGGTCTCCGAGCCCATGGTGTGCAGGAACCCGAAGGCCACCTTGCCGGAGGCCGGGTCGGCGTCGGCCCGTACGGAGTCGGCGGCCTTCTCCACCTCGGCGAGGGCGCGTTCCGCCGAGCCGAGGAAGGTGCGTCCGGCGGGGGTGAGGGAGACGGTCCGGCCCCGGCGGGCAAATAGGGCGACGCCGAGGTCCTCTTCGAGGCGGACCATGGCCCGCGACAGCGTGGACTGGGGCACCCCGAGCTCGTGCGCGGCCCGGGTGACGTGCTCGTGGCGGGCCACCGCCTCGAAGTGGGCGAGCCGGGGCGCGAGGACCGCGCGAATGTCTTCTTCGTAACTGCTCGGTGACAGTCGTGGCTGTGAGCTGCGGTCATGCACCATGGGAACGATTATCGCGGTTTCATGCATTGGACGCATCAAACGCACCGGCCTACCGTCGAACCATGCCTCCTGCCGATACCGGGGCATCCACCGTCGTGGTGGGTGCCTCCGCACAGCCCGCTCCGCACACCTCCGCCCCGGCCTCCGACGAACCGGCCGCCACGGAACCGGCGTCCACCGGACCCGCCGCCGCCCCGGGCGACACGCGCCTCGACCCCGGCCGTCCCGGCTACCGCCGCATGAGCTTCGGGCTCTTCGCCGCCGGTGTCGCGACGTTCGCCCTCCTCTACTCCACCCAGGCCCTGCTGCCCTCGGTCTCCGCGTCGTTCGGCGCCACGGCCGGGCAGGCGAGCTGGACGGTCTCCGCCGCGACGGGGGCGCTGGCGCTCGCCGTGCTGCCGCTGAGCGCGCTCTCCGAGCGCTTCGGCCGCCGTCAGATGATGACCGCCTCGCTGACCATCGCCGTCACCATCGGCATGCTGGTGCCGTTCGCCCCCTCGCTCGGCTGGCTGATCGCCCTGCGCGCGGTGCAGGGCGCGGCACTGGCCGGGCTGCCCGCCTCCGCGATGGCCTTCCTCGCCGAGGAGGTCCGGCCCAAGGCGCTGGTCGCCGCGATCGGACTGTTCGTGGCGGGCAACAGCATCGGCGGCATGAGCGGACGCATCCTGACCGGCTGGATCGCCCAGCTCTGGGGCTGGCGGGCGGCGCTCGGCGCGGTCGGTCTGCTGGCGGTGGGCTGCGCGGTGGCGTTCCACCTGCTGATGCCCCGGGCGCGGCACTTCGTCCCCGGCTCGCTCAACCCGAAGGCGCTGGTGCGGACCGTCGGCGGGCACCTGGCCGATCCGCTGCTGCGCCGGCTCTTCCTCATCGGCGGGCTCTTCATGACGGTGTTCGGCGCCGTCTACACGGTCATCGGCTACCGCCTGGTGGAGGCTCCGTTCAACCTCCCGCAGGGCGTGGTCGGTTCGATCTTCCTCGTCTACCTGGTCGGTACGGTCTCCTCCGCGGCGGCGGGCCGACTGGTCGGCCGGTTCGGCCGCCGGGGCGCCCTCTACCTCGCGGTCTCCACCACCGCCGCCGGGCTGCTGCTCTCGCTCGCCGACCAGCTGGTCGCGGTCCTGCTGGGCCTGGTCCTGATCACCGCCGGGTTCTTCGCCGGCCACGCGGTCGCCTCCTCCTCGGTGAGCCGTACGGCCACCACGGGCCGCGCCCAGGCGTCGGCGCTCTACCAGTCCTCGTACTACCTGGGCTCCAGCGCGGGCGGCACGCTCGGCGCGGTCGCCTTCCACGCCGGCGGCTGGTCCGGCACGGTCGGGCTCGGGCTCCTCGCGGTGCTCGGTGTCGCCTCCGTGACGCTGTACGGGTCGCGGTGCGCGCGGGCCGAGCGGAAGGCCCGCCCGCAGCACACCACCATGGCCGTCGCACGCTGAGCCGTTGACCCCGGTCCTTGCCGAACCGGACCTGGACCGGGGCCCGTTCCGGCCCTCGCACTCCCCTTCGCCGCACCGCGGGTGACCAACCTGCCGGGGGCGGAGGGGAGTCGGCGTACCGGGGTGATCACGGGGGCACCGGGCCCCGACCCGGGCCCGCGCCCGGAACCCGGGACCGCCACGCCCGCCGACGCCGTACCGGGCGCCCGCGCCGACGTGCGCGCCACCTGCGCGCGGGCATACTGGAAGCTGCTCGTGAACGGCGACGACGACCGTGTCCACGGGCGCGCGGAGGGCCACGGACGGCGCGCGGGGCCAGGGACCTGAGCGGTTGTGCGCTTCCCGCCCGTGTGTGCGTGCGCTGCGGTAGCTTCCTGACTGCGGGGGGCGGTGTCACAGCGCGACAGGGGTAGAGCGATGGGTGATCTCACGACGACGGCCGCGGAAGGCGCGGCGGTGCACGGCGTGGAGGGTACGGCGGACGCTGCGGAGGCAGTGAGCGTCGAGAGCCGGCTGGAGGGGCACCGGGTCGAACTGACCGGATACTGCTACCGGATGCTCGGTTCGGCCTTCGAGGCCGAGGACGCGGTCCAGGACACGATGGTGCGGGCCTGGCGCAACTTCGAGAAGTTCGAGGGGCGTTCGTCGCTGCGCTCGTGGCTGTACCGGATCGCGACCAATGTCTGCCTGGACATGCTGACGGCGGGCAACAAGCGTGCCCGGCCCGTCGACCTGTCCGGGCCGACCCCGCTCGCGCAGGCCGCTCTCAACCCGCTGCCGGAGAACACCTGGCTGGAGCCGATGCCGGACGGCCGTGTCCTGCCGTCGGCCGCCGACCCGGCGGAGGCCGCCGTGGCCCGCGAGTCCGTACGCCTCGCCTTCGTCGCGGCGCTCCAGCACCTGCCGCCGAAGCAGCGGGTGGTCCTCATCCTGCGCGAGGTGCTCGCGTGGAAGGCGGCCGAGGTCGCCGAGCTCCTGGACACCTCCGTCGCCTCGGTGAACAGCGCCCTCCAGCGGGCCCGCGCCACCCTGGCCGAGGCCGGGGAGCGCGGCCCCGACACCGCCGACCCGCTCGACGAGGAGCAGCGCAAGCTGCTGGAGCGGTACGTCGCCGCCTTCGAGGGGTACGACATGAAGGCGCTCACCGCGCTCCTCCACGAGGACGCCGTGATGACCATGCCGCCGTTCGACCTCTGGCTCCGGGGGCACGACGACATCACCGGCTTCATGCTCTCCATCGGCGCGGGCTGCGCGGGTTCCCGGCTGGTGGCGACCGCCGCCAACGGCACTCCGGCCTTCGCCCACTACAAGCCGAACCCGGACGGGCCCGGGTTCGTGCCGTGGGCGGTGCAGATCATCGACATCGAGGACGGTGCGATCACGGGGATGCACTGCTTCCTGGACACCCCGCGCTGGTTCCCGCTGTTCGGGCTGCCGGACACGCTCGACGCCGACGGGAAGGCGGCCGAGGGGGAGATTCCGGTCGGGAAGTGAGCCGTCAGGAAGTGAGCCGGGGGGAAGTGAGCCGAGGGGGAAGGCGTCCGGCGGAGGCGACCGCGCGTCTCAGGGCGCCTCGGTGAGGCCCGCCTGACCGGCCAGCCCCACCAGGTCCAGCAGGGTGCGCAGTTCCGGTGGTGTGCCGCGCAGCCGCAGCGGGCCCCGGCCCGCCCGGCGCGCGGTGAGGGAGAGCCGGGCGAGCGCCTCCACGGCGGTGAGGCCGGGGCGGACCACTCCCGTCAGGTCGCACTCCACCGGGGCGGCGGCGTGCCCGGGGGCGGCCAGGAGCCGGTCGAGCGCGGCGCAGAGCTCGGGTACGTCGGCGCGGGTGACCGGGCCGGTGACGACGAGGGTGATCGGCGGTGTGGCTTCCACACCCATGAGACCGTCCCCGCCGCCACAACTCATCGGTGCGCGGCCACCGGGCTTCCCCGCCCACGCGTGCGACGGCGGCCGGGTGGCACGGATCTTCCCGTGCCACCCGGCCGCCGTGGTGCGGACCGGCCGCCGTCACACCGCGGACCGGCCCGCGTCACTCGCGGGAACCGGCCCGCGTCACGCGATGCGCTCGCGCACCACGGCGGAGGCGGTGAAGTCCGTACCGGCCGGGGCGATGTCGTAGGCGTTCGGCAGCGCGTCGAGGGCGTAGGAGAACTTCTCCGGGGTGTCCGTGTGCAGGGTCAGCAGCGGCTGGCCCGCGGTGACGGTGTCGCCGGGCTTGGCGTGCAGCTCGACACCTGCTCCCGCCTGCACCGCGTCCTCCTTGCGGGCGCGCCCGGCGCCGAGGCGCCAGGCGGCGACGCCGATGTCGTACGCGTCGAGCCGGGTCAGCACGCCGGAGGCCGGGGCGGTGACGACGTGGCGCTCGCGGGCGACCGGGAGGGCCGCGTCCGGGTCGCCGCCCTGGGCGGAGATCATGCGGCGCCAGACGTCCATCGCGGAGCCGTCGGCGAGCGCCTTCTCGGGGTCGGCGTCCTTGAGGCCCGCCGCGTCGAGCATCTCGCGGGCGAGCGCCAGGGTGAGGGCGACGACGTCCCTCGGGCCGCCGCCGGCCAGCACCTCGACGGACTCGCGGACCTCCAGGGCGTTGCCCGCCGTGAGGCCGAGGGGGGTGGACATGTCGGTGAGCAGGGCGACCGTGCGCACGCCGCTGTCGGTGCCGAGGGCGACCATGGTGGAGGCCAGCTCGCGGGCGTCCTCGATGGTCTTCATGAAGGCGCCGCTGCCGACCTTCACGTCGAGGACGAGCGCCCCGGTGCCCTCGGCGATCTTCTTCGACATGATCGAGCTGGCGATCAGCGGGATCGACTCGACGGTGCCGGTGACGTCGCGGAGCGCGTAGAGCTTCTTGTCGGCGGGGGCGAGGCCGTCGCCCGCCGCGCAGACGACGGCGCCGGTGGTGTCGAGGACGCCGAGCATCTCCTCGGTGGAGAGGTGGGCGCGCCAGCCGGGGATGGACTCCAGCTTGTCGAGGGTGCCGCCGGTGTGGCCGAGGCCCCGGCCGCTCAGCTGCGGGACGGCCGCGCCGCAGGCGGCGACCAGCGGGGCGAGCGGCAGGGTGATCTTGTCGCCGACGCCACCGGTGGAGTGCTTGTCGGTGGTGGGGCGGGAGAGCGCGGAGAAGTCCATCCGCTCGCCGGAGGCGATCATCGCGGCGGTCCAGCGGGCGATCTCCGTACGGTTCATGCCGTTCAGCAGGATCGCCATGGCCAGGGCGGACATCTGCTCGTCCGCGACCTCGCCGCGGGTGTACGCGTCGATGACCCAGTCGATCTGTTCGGGGGTCAGTTCGCCGCGGTCCCGCTTGGTGCGGATGACGGAGATGGCGTCCATGGGATTCCTTCCGGCAGGGGAGCTCGATCATGAGGGCGCGGGCCGCGCGGGGCAAGAGGACGGACCCGGCAGACTCTACGCGCATAGAGGTGGGACACGGAGGTGGCCCTCCCGCCGCGCGGGAGGGCCACCGGAGTCGAGGAACGCCGTCTCAGGCCAGGTTCTGCGGACCGAAGGCCTGGGGCAGCATCTCGTCGAGGGTGCGCAGCCCGTCCGGGGTCTCCAGGACGAGGTCCGGGCCCCCGAACTCGTACAGCAGCTGACGGCACCGGCCGCACGGCACCAGGATCTCCCCCGAGCCGTCCACGCAGGTGAAGTGGGTCAGCCGGCCGCCGCCGGTGGCCACGAGCTCGGAGACCAGCCCGCACTCGGCGCACAGGCCGATGCCGTACGAGGCGTTCTCGACGTTGCAGCCGGCGACGGTACGGCCGTCGTCGACCAGGGCCGCGGCACCGACCGGGTAGCCGGAGTACGGGGCGTACGCCCGGGACATCGCCTCCCGGGCCGCCTTCCGCAGCCCTTCCCAGTCGGCCTCGGCCGCCGGGGTCGTCACTTGCCCTGGCCCTTGAAGTACGGCATGCCGTCCGCCTTGGGCATCCGCAGCCGTTGCGCGGAGAGCGCGAGGACCAGCAGCGTCGCCACGTACGGGGCGGCGTCCACGAACTGGCTGGGCACCTCGTCGGTGAGCGCGTACCAGACGAAGAGCCCGGCGGAGAAGACCGCCGAGACCGCCGCGCCGATGTACTTGCGCCGCACCAGCTGCCAGATCACCGCGGCGACCAGCAGGATCGCCAGGAAGAGCAGCACCGCGTGGACGTTCTCGGCGCCGCCGCGCAGCTTGAGGCTGTCGGTGAAGCCGAAGAGTCCGGCGCCGAGCGCCATGCCGCCGGGCATCCAGTTGCCGAAGATCATCGCGGCGAGACCGATGTAGCCGCGCCCGCCGGTCTGGCCCTCCTGGTAGATGCCGGTCGAGACGATCGCGAGGAACGCGCCCGCCAGACCCGCGAGTCCGCCGGAGACGGCGACGGCGATGTACTTGTACGCGTAGACATTGACGCCGAGCGACTCGGCGGCCACCGGGTTCTCGCCGCAGGAGCGCAGGCGCAGGCCGAACGCGGTGCGCCAGAGCACCCACCAGGTGGCCGGGACCAGCAGCAGCGCCACCACGGTCAGCAGCGAGAGGTGGGTGACCACACCGCCGATGATCCCGGCGAGGTCCGAGACGAAGAACCAGTGGTGGGCCTGGAGGTCGGCCATCCAGTCCGAGAGCCCGGGGACCGTGATGTCGGTGATCTCGCCGATGCGCGGGGACTGCTTGGAGGAGCCGCCCTCCGCCTCGGCGAAGGTGTAGTTCGACAGGTAGCGGGTCACACCCACCGCGAGGATGTTGATCGCCACACCGGAGACGATGTGGTTGACCTTGAACGTCACGGTCATCACGGCGTGCAGCAGGCCGCCGAGGGCGCCGCCCACGATGCCCATCAGGACACCGGTCCACGGGCCCCACTGGTAGCCGGCCCAGGCACCGAACCAGGTGCCGAGGATCATCATGCCTTCGAGGCCGATGTTGACGACACCGGCGCGTTCGGCCCACAGGCCGCCGAGTCCGGCGAGGCCGATCGGCACGGCGAGCTGGAGCGCTCCGGACACCTGGCCGATCGAGGTCAGGTCGTCCGCGCCGCTGATGACGCGGGTCAGGGAGAAGAGCGCCAGACCGGCCGCGGCGATCAGCAGGACGACCGGCAGGCTCAGCCTGCGCCGGCCGCCGCTCTTCCCGGGCGCGGTGGTGGCGGTGGACGTCGTCGGGACGGTGCTCATGCCGCTGCTCCCTCACGGTTCTCGCGGGCCTGGGCGGCGAGTTCCTCGCCGACCTTCTGCTGCTGTCGGCGGAGCCCGTACTGGCGGACAAGTTCGTAGGAGACGACGACGGAGATCACGATCAGCCCCTGCATGATCATGGCGATCTCCTGCGGGTACCCGTACTGGTCCAGGGAGGCGGAGGTCTTCTCCAGGAAGGACATCAGCAGGGCGGCGAAGAACATGCCGACCGGGTTGTTGCGGCCGAGCAGGGCGACGGTGATGCCCATGAAGCCGACCCCGGCGGGGAAGCTGAGGTTGTACGTGTGGCTCTGGCCGAGCAGGATCGGCATGCCGACCAGACCGGCGACCGCGCCGGAGATCAGCATGGCCGTCAGCACCATCCGCTTGGCGTCGACACCGCTGGCCCGGGCGGCGCTCTCGCTGGCGCCGGTGGCGCGCAGGTCGAAGCCGAAGCGGGTGCGGCCGAGGACGAACCAGTAGACGACGCCGAGCGCGAAGGCGACGAAGGTGAAGCCGTAGACCGTGCCGCCGTCGCCCGCGTCCAGGCCGGGGAACCAGCCGGAGGAGGCGATCTCGCCGGTGTTGAGGTCGTTGGAACCGGCCGCCTGGACACCGAAGTTGTCCGTCAGGATCAGCCAGGCGATCAGGCTGGTCGCGATGGCGTTCAGCATGATCGTGGAGACGACCTCGCTCACGCCCCGGAGGGTCTTGAGGAGGCCGGCGATGCCGGACCAGAACGCGCCGACCGCCATCGCCGTGACGAGGATCAGCAGGATGTGCAGCGGACCCGGCAGGGTCACCGAGGCACCGACCACGGCCGCGATCATCGCGGCGAGCCGGTACTGGCCGTCGACGCCGATGTTGAAGAGGTTCATCCGGAACCCGACGGCGACGGCGAGCGCGGCGAGGTAGTAGGTGCCGGTCTGGTTGACGATCAGCACCTGTACGTCGACGTACTGGGCGTTGTCGAACATCAGCCGGAACGGCTCGAAGGGGCTGTTGCCGGAGAGCAGCAGCACCACCGCGGTGAGCAGGAACGCCACCACCAGGGCGAGCGCCGGGCCGGCGACGCCCAGGAGCAGCCGGTCCCTGTCGAACTTCTTCATCGGCTCTCACCGTTCTCGTCGGGCGCGATGGTGTCGTCGTGCGCGATGTGGCCGGAGGCCGCGCCGGTCATGGCGGTGCCCAGCTCCTCCGGCGTGATGCTCGCGGGGTCGGCGTCCGCGACCAGCCGGCCCCGGTACATGACGCGCAGCGTGTCGGACAGGCCGATCAGCTCGTCCAGGTCGGCCGAGATGAGCAGCACCGCCAGGCCGTCGCGGCGCGCTTCGCGGATCTGGTCCCAGATCTGCGCCTGCGCGCCGACGTCCACCCCGCGGGTGGGGTGGGCGGCGATGAGCAGCTTCGGCCGGTGGCTCATCTCGCGGCCGACGATCAGCTTCTGCTGGTTGCCGCCGGAGAGGGAGGCCGCGGTGACGTCGATCCCGGGCGTACGGACGTCGTACTCGCGCACGATCCGCTCGGTGTCGGTGCGGGCGGCCTTCAGGTCCAGGAAGACGCCCCGGCTGTTGGGCTTCTCGGTGACGTGGCCGAGGATGCGGTTCTCCCAGAGCGGGGACTCCAGCAGCAGCCCGTGGCGGTGCCGGTCCTCGGGGATGACGCCGAGGCCGCCCTCGCGGCGCTTGCGGGTCGAGACGTGCGAGATGTCGGCGCCGTCCAGGGTGATGGTCCCGGCGTCCGGGTCGCGCAGGCCGGTGAGCGCGTCGATCAGCTCGCTCTGGCCGTTGCCCTCGACACCGGCGATGCCGAGGACCTCGCCCTTGTGGATGGTGAAGCCGATGCCGTCGAGTACTTCGCGGACCACCCCGTCGGTGTCGGTCGCGGTGAGCCGCAGGGCGTCGACGGTGAGCATGGGCACGTCGGTGACGGTCGACTCGCGGGTCTCCGGCGAGGGCAGCTCGCTGCCGACCATCAGCTCGGCGAGCTGCTTGGTCGTCGCGGTGCGCGGGTCGGCGGTGCCGACGGTGGTGCCCCGGCGGATGACGGTGATCTCGTCGGCGACGGAGAGCACTTCGCCGAGCTTGTGCGAGATGAAGATGACGGTCAGGCCCTCGGCCTTGAGCTCGCGGAGGTTCGCGAAGAGCGCGTCGACCTCCTGCGGGACGAGCACCGCGGTGGGCTCGTCGAGGATGAGGGTGCGGGCTCCCCGGTAGAGGACCTTGAGAATCTCCACCCGCTGGCGGTCGGCGACGCCGAGGTCCTCGACGAGGACGTCGGGGCGGACGCCGAGACCGTAGGCGTCGGAGATCTCCAGGATCTTCTTCCGGGCCGCGCCTCCGATGCCGTGCAGCTTCTCCGCGCCGAGCACGACGTTCTCCAGGACGGAGAGGTTGTCGGCGAGCATGAAGTGCTGGTGGACCATGCCGACCCCGCGCGCGATGGCGTCGGCGGGGCTGCTGAAGGTGACGGTCTCCCCGTCGATCGCGATGGTGCCCTCGTCCGGCTTCTGCATGCCGTAGAGGATCTTCATCAGGGTCGACTTGCCGGCGCCGTTCTCGCCGATGAGCGCGTGCACGGTGCCCTTGGCGACGGTGATGTCGATGTCGTGGTTGGCGACGACGCCGGGGAAGCGCTTGGTGATGCCGCGGATTTCTACGGCAGGAGGGCTGGACGCGTTGATGACGCACTCTCCTTGGCGGGGAAGGAGCGGAGCACGGCTGCCGGGAACGACGGGGCCGTACGAGCAGGGGCCGGGGGCGAAGCTACCGCGCCCGAGGGTGCTCTACACGCGTAGCGTTGCCGAAGAGATAGATCCCGGACGGCGGAACGCGATCCGGGGCCGGGGAGGTCGGCGTACGCCGTTCTCCCCGGTCCCGGAATCATAGGGTTCCGCGCCCGAGCACTGACGGGCGCACCCCTGACGGGCACACCCGAGTACGTACGGGCGCACCCGCGAAGGGCGGCGGCGCACAGGCACGCCGCCCTCGCGGGTGTGGCCGTTACGGGGTCGTCTTGACCGTGATCTTGCCGGCGATGATGTCGGCCTTCGCCTTGTCGATCGCGGCGTTGACGTCCGTCATCGCGGTGAAGGCCGGGTTGGAGGCCGCCAGGCCCACGCCGTCCGTGTCCAGGCCGGCGCGGATCTCGCCGGTCTCCGGCTTGCCGTCCTTGACCGACTTGATCAGGTTGAAGACCGAGTCGGCGACGTCCTTGGTGACCGACGTCAGGATGTAGTCCTTGTAGTCGGCGAGGCCGGCCTGGTTGTACTGGTCGGAGTCGACGCCGATGGACCACTTCTTGGCCTTCGAGGTGACCTCGATCGCGCCGGAACCGGCGAGGCCCGCGGCGGAGTAGATCACGTCGGCACCGGCGTCGAGCTGGCCCTGCGCGGCGGCCTTGCCGAGGTCCGGCTTGGAGAAGCCGGTGAAGTCCGGCGGCTGGGTCAGGTACTGGACCTTGACGTTGACGCCCGCCTTGGTGTCCTTGACACCCTGGACGTAACCGGCCTCGAACTTCTTGATCAGCGGGGTCTCGACGCCACCGATGAAGCCGACCGTGTTCGTCTTGGTGACCTTGGCGGCGGCGACACCGGCGAGGTAGGAGCCCTGCTCCTCGCTGAAGACCAGGTTCGCGGTGTTCTTGGTGGGCTTCGAGCTGTCGTCGATGATGCCGAACGTGGTGTTCGGGAACTTCGCGGCGACCTCGGCGATGGCGTTGGCGTAGACGAAGCCGACACCGATGACCGGGTTGTTGCCGCCGCGCGCGAGCTCGGTCAGGCGCTGGATCTTGTCCGCGTCGCTCTCGCCCTCGGAGGGCTCGGCCTCGACGCCCTTGAAGCCGAGCTCCTTCGTGGCCTTCTCCAGGCCCGCGTAGGCGGCGTCGTTGAACGACTGGTCGCCGCGGCCACCGATGTCGTAGGCGAGGGCGGTCTTGCCACTGGAGGACGAGTCGCTGCTGCTGTTGTTGCTGCTGCCCTCGGAAGACGTCTTACCGCCACAAGCCGTGACGGACAGCGCGAAAGCCGCGGACGCAATGCCCACGGTGGCGATCCTGGTGATCCGGCGCACTGGGAGGCTCCTTAAAAACCTGACCGAAAGCGCCACTCCGGCGCTGGGTTCGCCGCGATCGTAACGCGCGTAGATGTCAGTTAAAGACACGTTCACCGGTCGTTATCGGATCGTCGTGAAGAGTTTTGGTCACATCGCACCAGCTGACACTCCGCCATATTTCGGACGGATGTCCCTCCCGGCGGGCCCCGGAAGACCACGAAGGGCCCGGGGGCGACCGATCGGGACATCGGCGGACATCGGGGAGTCATCGGGGGGAAACATGCCGGGAACGTCTGGAAAGGGGACGCGATGCGACGCGGACCTCACGCCCCCCGGCCGGCCATGGACCTCACGCCCCCTCCGCCGGGCTGACCCGGGGCCGGCGCCCCGGGTCACTACCTCGCGCCGTTGAGCAGGGCGGCGGCGGTGAAGAGCTCGACCCCGACGGTGATCGCCTCCTCGTCCACGTCGAAGTCGCCCCGGTGCAGGTCGAGACCCCGGGTGTCGCCGTGCGCCCGGACACCGAGGCGGGCCATGGCGCCCGGCACGTGCTCCAGGTACCAGGAGAAATCCTCGCCGCCGAGGCTCTGCTCGGTGTCCTCGATCGCGTACGGTCCGCGGCGCTCGGTCATCGCGGCGTCGAGCAGCCCGATGGAGGCGGCGTCGTTGACGACGGGCGGCACGCCCCGGACGTAATTGATGACGGTCTTGGCGCCGTGCGTCGTCGCGATCTCGTCGACGGCCGCGTGCACCAGGTCGGGGGCGTCCCGCCAGGCCTTCAGGTCGAGGCAGCGGACCGTCCCGGAGAGCTCCGCGTGCTGCGGGATCACGTTGCAGGCGTGCCCGGTGTGCAGCCGCCCCCAGGTGACGGCGAGTCCGGAGCGGGCGTCGACCCGGCGGGCGAGCAGCGCGGGCACGTCCACGGCGACGCGGGCGGCGGCGGTGACCAGGTCGGTGGTGAGGTGCGGGCGGGCGGTGTGGCCGCCCGCACCGTCCAGGGTGACTTCCAGCCGGTCGCAGGCGGAGGTGATCGCGCCGATCCGCAGCCCGATCTTGCCGACGTCCACCTTGGGGTCGCAGTGCACGCCGATGATCCGGCCGACGCCCTCCAGCACTCCGGACTCGATGGCGTCGGGGGCGCCGCCGGGCAGCACCTCCTCGGCGGGCTGGAAGATCAGCCGCACCGCGTGCGGGAGTTCGCCCCGGCGGTCGAGTTCGGCGAGGACCAGTCCGGCGCCGAGGACGGTGGTGGTGTGCACGTCGTGGCCGCAGGCGTGCGCCCGGTCGGGGACGGTCGAGCGGTAGGGGACGCCCGTCTTGACGTCCGGGATGGGCAGCGCGTCGATGTCCGCACGCAGTGCCAGCATCGGCGTCTCGCCGTCCCACCGCCCGACGTCGCACATCAGGCCCGTGCCGGTGGCGAGCACCCGGGGGGCGAGCCCGGCCTGCTCCAGCCGCGCCTTGATGGCGGCGGTGGTGCGGAACTCCTGGTTGCCGAGCTCGGGGTGCATGTGGAGATCGCGGCGGAAGGCGATCAGCTCGGCCCGGAGCTCTTCGGAGAGCGTGCCGGGCAGAGAGGCTGCCCGGACCGGTGAGCCACCGGCCGGTTCACCGTCGGCGTGGACGAGGGACGCGCGGGACTTCAACTGGTTCACCCATCGAAGGGTATGCCTACGGACCCTCCGATCGGACATGGATCAACAAAACTTCAGCACCTCGGATGAATATGAAACGGCGCGGAAACGTGTGGGACGCGACCCCGGTGGGTAGACTCCGCCGTTTTTCCCGTTTGCGCCGTACGGGTGGGCCCGGGGCCCGTACGACGTACGGCAGTCGGGGGATCCCGGGCCGGTACGACGAACGGCGTACGGGCGGGGAGCCGCGTACGCCGTGGGGGCCGGGTCTCCCGCGCGGGGAGCGTCGGTGGGCCGGGGTCAGGGGCTCGCCGGAGGGGCGAAGGCCAGCCGGTGCACGTCCCGGGCGGTCTCGGTGACGCCCGAGAGGAAGCCCTGCGCGCGCGGGGACGCGGTGTCCCGCAGCCACCGGGGGTCGATGTCGCAGACCGCGACCTTGACCCCGGTCCCCGCCAGCGCGAGGGGCAGCGTGTGCACCACGGTGGAGGGGAAGCTCAGCACGGTACGGCCGATGGGTCCGCGCCGGGCGATGAGCTCCAGCGGCAGGTCGGGGCGGACGATCTCCAGGCCGGTGGCGGCTTCCAGGGCGTGGAGCTTGTCCGTCGCCTCGCGGCGGTGGGCGAAGTAGCGGGTGGCGCCGTGCGTACGGGCGAGGGCCGCCACCGCTTCCTGGTACGGCACCGCCTCGACCACTCCGGTCTCCACCAGGGAGGTGCCGACGATGTCGGCGCCCTTGGTCAGACGCGGCGGGCCGAAGCGGGCACGGGTCCAGGAGAAGGTGTTGGCGGTGATCTCGACCCCCGCGGGCGTCTCCACCGGCATCGCGGTGAACACCTCGACGCGGTGCCGGTCCGAGGGCACGAACCGGCGGCGGGCGGAGGCGGTGACCGGCGCGAGCAGCAGCTCGCGCGGTCCCCTGTTCCCCTTGCGGTGCCAGCGCACCAGCCGCTCGCCGCGGGCGAGCTGCGCCACGAACTCCATCGTGGCGGTGCCGTCGTCGACCACGGTGAGACGGCCCGGCCGCACGATGCTCAGCAGGAGCTGTACGTAACGGGAGAACGGGTCGCCGATCACGACGTGGTCGGCCCTGCGCACCAGCCCGGCCAGGGCGCGCAACGTCCTGACCGGCGTGCCCTGTTCGCCGCGCGCCTCCTGCCAGCGCACGGTGATGCCCTCGTCGCGGGCCAGGTCAGCCATCCTGCGCAGCTGGCCGCGCGACATCGGGTCGACCGGGGGGAGGACGACGACCGTGGTGACGGCCGGCGCCTCCTCCCCCATGGCGTGGGTCCACTCCAGGACGTTCAGGAGCTGGACCGGGCTCTCGACGAAGGCGAGATTCACCGGAGGTCGTCTCAGACCGCGGCCGGCTCGGCGGCCGTCGCGTTCTCGGCTTCGGCGACGACGCCCGCGACGCGGCGGAGCTTCTTCATCGGGCCGAGCTCCGACGCGTAGACCTTCTTGACGCCGTCGCCGAGGGAGGCCTCGATGGTGCGGATGTCGCGGACGAGGCGGGCCAGGCCCTGCGGCTCGACGGACGCGGCCTGGTCGGAGCCCCACATGGCGCGGTCGAGGGTGATGTGGCGCTCGACGAAGGTGGCGCCGAGGGCGACGGCGGCCAGCGTGGTCTGCAGGCCGGTCTCGTGGCCGCTGTAGCCGATCGGGACGTTGGGGTACTCGGCCTGCAGCGTGTTGATGACGCGGAGGTTGAGCTCCTCGGCGACCGACGGGTACGTCGACGTGGCGTGGCACATGAGGATGTTGTCGCTGCCGAGGACCTCGACCGCGTGGCGGATCTGCTTCGGGGTCGACATGCCGGTGGAGAGGATGACGGTGCGGCCGGTGGCGCGCAGGGCGCGGAGCAGCTCGTCGTCGGTGAGGGAGGCGGAGGCGACCTTGTGGGCGGGGACGTCGAACTTCTCCAGGAAGGCGACGGCCTCGGTGTCCCACGGGGAGGCGAACCAGTCGATGCCGCGCTTGGCGCAGTGCTCGTCGATGGCGCGGTACTCGTCCTCGCCGAACTCGACGCGGTGGCGGTAGTCGATGTACGTCATCCGGCCCCAGGGGGTGTCGCGCTCGATGTCCCACTGGTCGCGCGGGGTGCAGATCTCCGGGGTGCGCTTCTGGAACTTGACGGCGTCACAGCCCGCGTCGGCGGCCACGTCGATCAGGGCGAGGGCGTTGTCCAGCTCGCCGTTGTGGTTGATGCCGATCTCGCCGGTGATGTACACGGGCCGGCCGGGGCCGGCGGTGCGGGAACCGAAGCTGCGCAGACGGGAGTCGCTCATGGTGAGGGTGTTCCTTACTTGGTGGTGATCGTGGGGGTGTTGACGGTGGGGGTGGTGCCTGTGGGGGTGGTGGTGGCTGTGGGTGCGCCGGACCGGGTGCGGGCCAGTTCGGGGCCGAGGAGCCAGCCCGCGATCTCGCGGACCGCGCCCCGGCCGCCGGGGGTCTCGGTCACGGCACGCGCCGCGGTCCGTACGGAGTCGTGGGCGCTCGCGACCGCGACGGGCCAGCCCGCCAGGGCGAAGCAGGCCAGGTCGTTGACGTCGTTGCCGGCGTAGAGGACGCGGTCGGGGCTGACGCCCCGCTCGTCGCACCACTGCTTGAGCGCGAGGTCCTTGCGGTCGATGCCGTGCAGCACGGGGACCTGGAGCTTGCGGGCGCGGGCGGCGACGACCGGGTTCTGCTCGGTCGACAGGATGAGGACGTCCAGCCCGGCGCGGCGCAGGGCCGCGATGCCGAGGCCGTCGCCGCGGTGGACGGCGACCGTCTCGTGGCCGTCCTGGTCGACCATGACCCGGTCGTCGGTCTGGGTGCCGTCGAAGTCGAGCACGACGGCGTCCACGTCCGCGAGGGTCGGCAGCGGCGACGGGTCGAGCAGCGGGGCGAGCGCGCGGGCACGGGCCAGGTCGTGCGGGTCGTCGATCTCCAGCACCCGCGCCGGGTCCGTGCGGACCAGCGCGGTGTGGCCGAAGAAGCGGTGGCGGTGGGTGCGGAATCCGGCCACGTCCATGGCGTACGCGGCGCCGGTCTCCAGGTAGTCCTGCGGACGGTCCTGGCGGCGGGGGCGGACGGACTTGTCGTGGTTGACGCCGTAGCTGCTCTCCTCGACCGCTTCCCCGTCGCGCCAGACGAAGCCGTGGAACGGGGCGACGGTGACGGCGGTGTCGGCGCCTTCGCGGGCGACCGCGCGGGCCACCCCGTCGACGTCCTCGGGGGAGAGGAACGGGCTGGTGCACTGGACGAGCAGCACCACGTCGGCGGGGCGTGAGGAGAGCGCTTCGAAGGCGTCGAGCGCGTGCAGCACGGCGGCCTCGCTCGTCGCGGTGTCCCCGGAGATGTCCGCGGGGCGCCGCACGACGTGCACCCGGCCGGCCGCGCCCGCGCTCTCGCCGGCGATCCGGGCGGCCTCGGCGATGGCGGGGTCGTCGGTGGAGACGACGACGTCCGTGACCTCGGTGGACCCGAGGCAGGCGCGGACCGCGCGGGACACCAGGGGGACGCCGCCGACCTGCGCGAGGTTCTTGGCGGGGACGCCCTTGGATCCGCCCCGGGCGGGGATCACCGCGAGGACGGTGGGTGTCGTCATGGATGCTCCTGAAGTGGTGGTCACAGTTCGCCCATCCGCCGGATCACGGGGGCGACGCGCTGGACGCCCTGCCGGTAGGCGCCGCGCGCCGCGTTGCGGACGGTCTCGCGCACCGCGCCCCTGATGCGGCCGGTGGCGACGGGGGCCGCCGCACCGGGCAGCGGACGGCCGTCGGGGCCGAGGTGGTGGCGGGCGAGGATGCCGGGGAGGTATCCCGGCGCGGTGGCGGGGGTGTAGTAGGGGGCGAGCGGCGGCAGTTCACCGGCGGCGAGCAGCGCGCCGACCCTGTCGCGGGCGCCGTCGTAGGCGGTGGCGTACGTGCCGTCGGCGGCGACGCCCTGGCCCGCCAGCCACGCGGGGTCCGGGACGGGGTGCAGACCCTCGTCCAGCCGGTCCCAGGAGGTGATGAGCCCGGAGCCGACGAAGTGGTGGTTGCCGAGGGTCTCGCGGACGCCGAGGTCGCTGAGGATCGCGGTCGGGACGGACCGGTGCAGCGATTCCAGCGCGGCGGTGGAGGAGACGGTGACGAGCAGGTCGGTGCGGTCCAGGACCTCGCCCATGTGCCCGTACACCAGCCGGAAGTTGGGGGGCGGTCCGCCGGGCAGCCGCTCGGCGAGCCGCTGGTAGGGCAGTTCCTCGATGTGCGTGGTGTGCTCGCCCGGCTTGGAGCGGAGCTTGAGCAGCACCTCGCGGTCGGGGTGCTTGCGGGCGTGCTCGACGAGCCTGCGCAGCAGGTACGTGCGGTCGGCGCGGGACGCCGGCACGGAGGGCTGCGCGGCGAACACAACGGTGTGACGGCCGGGTTCGGGGGTGTGCGGGGCGCCGCCGAGGAACGGCAGGGCCGCCTCGGTGACGGCGCTCGCGTCGGCGCCGACCCCTTCGTACACGGCGCGGAAGCGCTCCGCGTCGTGGGCGGAGTTGGCGAGCACGACGTCGGCGCCGTGGCGGAGCAGGAGCCCGTCGGCCAGCTTCTCGTACACGACCCCGACGTAGCCGGTGACGACGACGGGCCTGCGGGGCAGGCCGAGGGCGGCGAGGCCGTGCAGCATCGCCTGGACGCCGCCGCCGACGAGAGCGAGCACGACGACGTCGTACTGCTCCTCGCGCACGGTGTGCAGGAACTCGACGGCGGTGACCTCGCGGACCCGTCCGGCGTCGACGCCCACGTCGCCGACCTCGGCGAGCTGGCGCGCGGTCGGGGTGGCCCGGCCGCGCAGCAGGAGCCCGCTGATCTCGACCGGGCGCTCCGTGACGGAGGTGTCGCCCGCGGCGGTCAGGCGGCGCGCGGTGAGCGCGCCCCATTTCCACCGGGTGTCGGAGTCGGCGAGGACGGCCACCCGGAGCGCCGCGGGGTGCGCGGCGGCCTCGGCGGGTTCGGCCTGGTCATGGGTACGAGGGGGCACGTCCCAAAAGGTAGGAAGCCATTTCGTTGAGCGGCCCAACACGACGGCAACAAAGGGTTAACAGCCCGCTGCCGCTTGGGGTCGTGATTCGAATGCCCTCGAACTCACCGTCAATTCGGGGCCGTTCGCGGTACCGACACACGGAGTTCACGCTCCGTACTCCCACTGGACGGGGAATGGGACGGGTCCGCATCTAGCGTGCTCCCGTGGTCAAGCTCTCCGTCATCCTGCCTTTCTTCAATGTGCAGAGATATGCCCCCGAAGCCCTGAAGAGTCTGCGCGCGAACGCGCGTGACGACTTCGAATTCATCCTCGTCGACGACTGTTCGAGCGACGGAACGCGCGAAATCCTGGAACGCGCCGCGGAAGACCTGCCGGGCGCCGTCCTCATCCGGCGCGAGGAGAGCGGGGTGTCCGCCGCGCGCAATACCGGAATCGACGCCGCGCGCGGCGAATACCTCACGTTCCTCGACGGCGACGACTGGGTGGCGCCCGGCTATTTCACGCGGCTCGTGGCGTCCATCGAGGAACTGGGCTGCGATTTCGTGCGCACCGATCACGTCCGGTGCACGGGCACCGAACGCGTCGTCCACCGGGTTCCTTACGGCAGACGGGACACCGTCCTCTCGCCGCGCGACGTGATCCTGCCGGGCAACCGTTCGACGCCGGTGGACTATCCGTACTCGTGGGCGGGCGTCTATCACCGCCGGCTCGTCGAGCGGGGTCTCCTGCACTTCCCCGAGAACCTGCACACCGCCGAGGACCGGCCGTGGATCTGGCGGCTGCACCGGGAGGCCGAGTCCTTCGCGGTGGCCGGCCGGTTGCTCGGCATCTTCTACCGGCGCGGGGTCACCTCGTCGCTCACCCAGATCGGCGACGTCCGGCAACTCGACTTCATCCCCGCGTTCGACCAGGTCGTGGCGGAGACCCAGGCGGACCGGGATGCCGCGCTGTTCCTCCCGAAGGCCGTCCGTACCTACTGCGCGATCATCGCGCACCACCTGAACACCATCGACAAGTTCGAGCCCGCGGTCGCGCGCAGACTGCGCTCCATGAGCGCGGCGGCCCTGCGCCGACTGCCCCAGGACGTCCTCGACGAAGCACTCGACTCGATGGACCTGGAGCGCTCGTCCCGGCTGCGCCGGCTCCGCCGCCGGCCCGCCCCCCTCTCGGAGGCCGCACCCGCATGACCACCCAGATCTTCTGCGCCTCCACCCTGTACGGAGTCGCCACCCTCGCCGCCGCCCTGGACGCCGACCGGTTCACCCCGGTGGACCGGCGCATCCTGCTGGTCTCCAACAACGCGGCCAACCCCGAGGTCAGCACCCCCCTCGACCGGATGCCGGGCTTCGAGCGCCTGCGCGACCGTTTCGACGAGGTGCTCTCCTGGAACGAGGCGATCGAGCCCTTCCACCCCGGCGGCTGGTCGCCGCGCCCGGACGACATCCCCCTGTGGGAACGCCATCTGCGGCTGCTGTGGAGGCTCGGTGACGACGACGTCGAGCTCGCCGTGGAGTCCATCCAGGTCAACCCGGCCCTCGCCGTCTGCCAGATCTTCTCCGTCGCCCCCGTCGACGTGTACGCGGACGGCCTGATGAGCTACGGCCCCACCCGCTTCAAGATCGATCCGCTGGTCGGCACCCGGGTCCGCCGACTGCTCCACCTGGACCTGGTGCCCGGCCTGAAGCCGCTGCTGCTGACGGAGTTCGGCGTCGAGCCGGAGATCGTCCCGGCGGCGGACTTCCTGAAGGTCCTCGGCACGGTCGGCGCCACCGACGCGGAACTGCCCGCGCTCCCCTCCGACTGCGCCCTGCTGCTGGGCCAGTACCTGTCGGCGCTCTCCATCCTCACGCCCGAGGAGGAAGAGGACCTGCACGTACGGATGCTGCGGGGCGCCGTCGGACGGGGGCACCGCGCGGTGGTCTTCAAACCGCATCCGACCGCGCCCGCCCGCTACGGCCGGGCACTGGAGGAGGAGGCCGAACGGCTCGGGGCGGAACTCACCGTCCTCGACGTCCCCGTCCTCGCCGAGGTGCTCTTCGAACGGGTCCGTCCGGCCCTGGTGGTCGGCTGCTTCTCGACCGCCCTGTTCACCGCGAAGACCTTCTACGGCCTGGCCACCGCCCGCACCGGGACCGAACTGCTGCTGGAACGCCTCGCTCCGTACCAGAACAGCAACCGCATCCCGGTGACACTGGCGGACGCGCTGCTCCCCGACGTCGAGGACGCCCCGTCCACCACGGCCGCCGGGGACGCGGAGCGGACCGGCTCCGAGGTCTTCGGCCTGACCCGCGCGGTGGGCTTCGCCATGCAGCCGGAGATCTACGCCGAGCTGCGCCCCCAGGCCGAGGCCTACCTCTCCGCCCACCTGAAGCGGGAGACCGCGCGGTACTTCAAGCGGCGGCGGCTGACCGCGCTCGCGCTGCCGGGCGGGGTGCCGTCCCAACTGGCCTTCCTGCCCCGCAACACGACCGTGCGGCGCATGGCGAAGCGGGCACGCGCGCTGCGGCGGGGCACCCGCCGCTGAACCGTCCCGGCCGGTCAGGCGGCCGTCCCGGCAACGGACCGGCGCCCCGGCCGGTCAGGTGGCCGCCCCGGTTACGGACCGGCGCCCCGGCCGGTCAGGACGCCGCCCCGGTTACGGACCGGCGTCCTGACGGGAAACGGCGGCACCCGGTCGGTGAACTCACCCCGAAGCCCGCGTGAACACCGCACGACCGGGCCCCTGTCCGGGATTTCCGCACCTACGCTGACGCGGCGCACACGCTGAATTGGAGTGGCCTTGACCCTTACCCCCGCGGACGCGGATCACACCTCCCGCGCCTCCTCGATACCCTTCCCGTCGCTCCCCGCCGCAACCGGTCCGCTCTCACCGGCGGCGGAGTCCGAGGGGCCCGCCGGCTCCCGGCCCGCGCCGAAGGTCCGGCTGCGCGCCCTGGACGGGCTGCGCCTGGTGGCCGCGCTGATGGTCGCGGGCTACCACTACGGCGGGCGCGGCGGTGACATCACCAAGGCGTGGGGCAGTTCGCCGCACTGGCAGTTCCCCACCGCGCACAACTGGTTCGCCTACGGCTGCCTCGGTGTGCAGATCTTCTTCGTGATCAGCGGCTTCGTGATCTGCATGAGCGGCTGGGGACGGCCGCTCTCCTCGTTCTTCGCGTCCCGCGTGTCCCGCCTGATGCCCGCCTACTGGGTCGCCGTGATCCTGGTGACGGCCGTGATGGCGCTGCCGATGGTGACGTACGAGGCCGTCTCCCCCACCGACGGCCTGCTCAACATGACGCTGATGCAGCTGCCGCTGGGCGCGGACCGGGTGCTGGGCGTGTGCTGGACCCTCTGGGCGGAGATCCGCTTCTACGCGCTGTTCGCGCTCTGCGTCGTCCTGCCAGGCGCCACCCGGCGGCGGGTGGTGCTCTTCAGCGCGGTGTGGACGATCGCCGCGGTGATGACGGACGCGGCCGACAGCAAGCTCCTCGACGTGGTGCTGATGCCGGAGTACGCCCCGTTCTTCATCGGCGGCGTGGGCCTCTACCTCGTCCACCGCGACCGCAGGGACGCCCTGGGCTGGGGCATCGCGGGCGTGAGCCTGCTGCTCGGCCAGCACTACGCGGTGGCGGACCTCTGGCGCCCGTACAGCGCCGACGCCTTCTCCAACCGGTCGGCGCTGGTCATCATCCTGATCGTCGCCCTCGGCTTCGCCGCCGTGGCGGCCATCGCGGTGGGCCTGCTGAACTGGATGAACTGGAAGTGGCTGACGGTGGCGGGCGCGTTGACGTACCCGTTCTACCTGGTCCACGAACACCTGGGCTGGGTGGTGGTGACCGTCCTCCACCGCAAGCTCGACATTCCGTCCTGGGCCACGATGGCGCTGACCACGGTGTGCATGCTCGTCCTGGCCTGGGTGATCCACCGCCTGATCGAGCGGCCGTTCACCCCGAAGCTGCGCAAGGTGCTGCTGACGAAGCTGTAGGCCTTCGTCCGGACCGGGCCGAAGCCGCCCGTTGCAGAGGGCCGTCGGCGCACCCGGACATCATCCGGGCTGTCTC
>NZ_JBHWYX010000036.1:0-89942 GCF_042728795.1 Streptomyces sp. NPDC060184 | reverse complement strand
GGGGGGCCGGCGCGGGGGGGGGCCGGGGGGGGGCGGCCGGCCTCTCCCCCCCCCCCCCCGCCCGGGCCCCCCGGGGGGGGCCCCCCCGGGCCGTTCGCATGACCGGGCGCGCGCCCGGCCGGTTGTTCCGGGGCCGTACCGACCGCGGCCCGGACCGGGGTGAACCGGGCCGGGCCGCCGTGTCGACGGACTCCGGAGACGAGCCGGTCAGGCCCTGCGGCTCACTGTTCGAGCCGCATCAGATCGGCCTCCTCCGCCCACCGGTAGCCGGTGATCACGTCGCCGTCGAATTCCACGACGCACAGACGGTCGTCGTCGAGTCCGCACGAAGGGCACGGTTCCGGGTAGCCGAGGAGCTCGGAGCGGCCCGTCTGCGGGGCCCCCTTCGTCTTCCCCGTCCAGTCGACCGCGTCACCGATCGCGAGGCTCCGCAGCCGGACCCCGCCGAAGTGGAACTGGATCACCAGATCCGCGGTGCTTCCGCATGCCGCGCACGGCTCGGGCCGATCCACCGTCAGCACGTTGTAGGTACCCATGTCAGTACCTCTCGTTGGGGTAGTCGAACCTGCTGATCGCCTTGTAGAACTGCTGATCGTTGGTGATGATCGGCAGACCTTCCTCAAAGGCGGAGGCGAGCACCAGCGCGTCGTCGTCCTTGAGGACCGGCTTGTTGGCACCCTTCCACAGCTCACGCAGGTACTCCTGGAACGCCTGCGCCGCGTCGACGTTGGCCTCGGCTCCGATACGTCCTCCCCTGGCCTCCAGCCAGTCGAGAACGATCTTCTCCGGGTTTCCGCCGTCGACGGTCACCTCCTTGAACGCCTGCGGGGAGATGACCGGCCTACGGCCCGCGATGGCCGCGTCGACCTCCGCCTCCTTGCCCTGGAACAGCGCCGATATCAGCGCGTTGGTGTCCATGGCCACCTCTTCGCAGGCGTTGTTGTGCACCAGGACCGGCGTCGAACCCGCGACCACGTGGTAGGTGTGCAGGCCACTGACGGTCAGGTCGTAGGTGACCATCGCGCCGGTGTAGTTGCGCACCGCGCCGACCGTCGCCGTCCGTCCTTCGACGGTCTGCAGCACGTCGCCCGCCGCGAGCTCCGAGGCGTTGACGAACGCTCCTGAGGTGACGTCGTAGTAGGGATGGTTCTGGGTGCTGGTGATGACCCGGGGTCCGTCGGCGGTGTCGACGGTGAGGTCGGTGAACTCCGTGTCCGTCCGGGTGACGAAGGTGTGCTCCACGGCGCGCGGCTCGGAACCGCCGCCCGGGGACGCACTTTGTACCTCGTCCCCGACCCGCACCTCTTCGATCGGCCGTGTACTGCCGTCCGCCATCAGGACCCTGGTACCGGCCGGGAAGCTGTGCGCGGGGTTCACGCACGTCACACCGACCGCGATGGAGCGGATCCGCGACAGCATCGCCGCGTTCCTGAAGTTGCGGAAGGTGATCGCGTTGATGGCACCGGTCCGGGCCAGGTTGCTCAGCACGTTCATGGCGGCCTCGGTGCCGGCCAGGTCACCGATGGCCATGGCCATCCGCAGCGCTGCCGCACCCTTCACCACGGCCTTGAGGACCGCCGGCACGACGATCGAGGCGATCGCCCACCGACAGTCGCTGCTGCCCAGGTCGAAGTGCTTGGCGCAGCCGACGAAGTCGCTGATCAGCGCGTAGCCGATCGTCTTCGCCAGGTTGACGTCGAACTCCCAGACGTTGACGTCGACGACCCGGTGGTCGGTGAAGTCGATCTTCGCCTTGTCCAGGTAGTCCTTCTCGTAGTGACCGGAAGCGATGCACTGGGAGGCCGTGGCGTCCGGATCGGCGCACGTGACCAGGAAGAACATCGCGGTACCGGTGATGTGGACATCGACCGGCATGCTGCAGTGCAGGATCTGCGAGGTCGCCCTGCACTGGTCGGTCGCCTGGGCGGTCTGCTTCAGGTCGACCGGCTCCACGACCACGCCGGGGTACTCGCCGTCCACCTCCCCGCCGGAGGCCGGCTGCCCGCCCGCCGTGGGCGTCCGGTCCTCTTCGAGCCGGCTGGTCGCCTCGGCGATCTTCGCCGACTCGTCGGCGTCCGCCTGGGCGTTGGCCGCGTGCTCGGCGGCCAGCCTGGAGGACACCTCCGCCTCGTCGGCGCTGTCGGACGCGTTGTCGGCCGAGGTCCGCGCCCGGTCGGCGGCGTCCCGTGCGGATGCGGCGTCGAGTTCGCTGTCGTCCGCCGCGGACCGTGCCGCCGAGGCGTCTTCCCGGGCGTCGCCCGCTGACGCGTTCGCCTCCCACGCACTGTTCTGTGCCTGGGAGTTGAGAGCGTCGAGGCGCTCCGATCCGGCCTTCACCTCCTTCGCGTCGGCCGCTGCCCGGGTGGCCGACTTCAGTGCGTTGGCCGCTTCCCGCGCGGCCCTGGCGGCCGAGGCCGCCGCGTCCGCCGCCGCCTGCGCGGCGAGCTTGGCGTCGGCGTCGGCGCGGTCGGCCGCGTCCTGTGCGGCCTCGGCGAACGCCTCGGCCTCGTCGGCGCGGAGTTCGGCGACCTCCACCTCCTGCTCGGCGAGGGTCTTCGCCGTGTCGGAGACGACCACCGAGAGACCGGCCGTGGCGTCGGTGGCCGCGAACGCGATACCGAGTTCGATGGCCTGGTCGGCCGGGGCCGTGACGGCGTTGGCGGTGTCACGGGCGATCTCGGCCTGCTGAGCCGCCGCGTGTGCCTGGGCGGTGGCGGTGGCGCTGTCGGAAGCCGCGCCGTCCGCCTCGTCCCGGGCGCCCTCGGCTGCCGCCTTGGCGTTCGCCGCCTCCTTGGCGGCGTCCTTCGACAGGGCCTGGGCCGCGTCGGAGTTGTCCGCGGCGACCCCTGCCTGTTCGATCGCCTCGGCCGCGAGCGCGTGTCCCTCGGCCGCGTTGGCCGAGGTCTGCGCGGCGGCCTTGTCGGCGACCTTGGCCGCCTCGGTGGCCTTCTCGGCGGCAGCGGTGGACACCGTCGCCGCCGCCCGCGCCGCTACCGCCGCGGCGGAGGCGTCGAGGGCGTCGTTGTTGGCCTGGTCCGCCGCGAGGGTGGCGGCGTTGGCCTCCAGCCGGGCCTGCTTGGCCGCCGCGGCGGCGTCGTCGGCCGCACTGGTGCCGACGGCCGCTGCGGCAGCCGCGTCGGCGGCAGCCGCCTTGGCCCGTGCCTCGTCCATCGCCTTGTTGGCGGCGGTGGCCCGGGACTTGGCGGCTGCGGCGTCCTGCTCGGCCTTCGCCGCCGTGTCCTCGTCGCCCGCGGCCCGGTCTGCCTCGGCCGCGGCGTTGGCCTCGTGCTCGGCCGCGATGTCGGCCTGCGCCTGGGCGTCGGCCTCGGCGGCCTCGGCCTTGTCCCGCTCGGACTCCGCGGTGGCCCGCGCCGCCGCCGCCTTCTGGGCCTCGGAGTCGGCGGTCGCCGCGGCGCTCTTCGCCGTCGCGGCAGCCGCCTTGGAGCTGGTCTCCAGCGGACCGATCTTCGCCTTGTCGGCCGCGACGATCGCCGCCGCGTTGGCGGCGGCGACGGCCTTGCCGTGCGCGGCGACCGCGTCCGCCTCCGCCTTCTCCGCGCTGTCCTGCGCCGTCTCCCGGAGGAAGGCGGCCCGTGCGGCGTGCGCCTGGGCGCTGGCGTTGGCCAGCAGGGCGGCGCTGTCCGCGACGGTTGCGTTGGTCGCGGCGACCGCGGTCTTCATGGCGAGCGCGGTGGCCTGGGTGGCCGCCGCCGCCGACTTGGTGACCTGTGCCGACTGGTTGGCGTAGGCGAGGGCACGTCCCTCGGGGACCTCGCCGGCCTCGGCGGTGGCCGCGGCCTCGTCCTCGGCCGCGACGACCGCGTCGGCCGCGGCCTGCGCGTCCTTGGCGTTCTGGGTGGCCGTGGCCGACAGGGCGTCGACCCGGTCCTTCAGTGCCGCCAGGTCCGCCGTGACGGAGACCGGCTTGCCGTCGGACGAGAAGTTCCCGCCCATCGTGGTCGGCCAGTCCTTGATGAAGGTGTTCCAGGCGCTGTTCGGGTCGGCCTCGGCCTCCATGAGGTTGTTGGCCACCCATGCGTTGCCCAGGGCGTCGTGCATCGCGACCGCGCTGGACTGCAGGGCCTTCAGCGCCTTGATCTCGGCGTTGGCGATCTTGTTGCGGTCGCCGGACTGGGCGGCGTACTCGGCCTCCCACTGCGCCGAGGCGACTTCCTCGACCTCGACCATGACCTGGTACGGGTCCCAGGGGTTGGTCGGGTCACCGTTCGCCCAGCGCGTCTTGAGCCGCTCGACCTCGATGTCGAACTCGGCCGTCCCCTTCTCGGGGGCGACGGTCGGGTAGCCCTTGTACTGGATGAGACGGCGTACGTCGTCGGCCGAGCCGCGCAGCTCCTGGTTGTCCAGCATCAGCTGCCACCAGCCGTACCAGTCCCCCGCGTCGATCTTCTCCTGGAGGATCTCCGTGGCCTTGGCCTGGGCGGCCGGGCTGGCCTGCGGCACCTGGGCGAGACGGCCCCAGCCGACGGCCGAGCCGATCCGCTGGTAGACGGTCCCCGGGTTGAGGAACGAGGTGACCGCGGTGTCGTACTCGGGCTCGGTGTTGGCGAAGTCCGAGGTGAAGTACTTCCAGACGGTCTCCTGGCGTTCGTCGGTGCGCGCGAGCATGCCCTCGGACTGGTCGCGCGCCTCCTGGACGTCGGCGTCCCAGGCGTCCCACACGTCCTGGTCGAACAGGGACGTGGTGGAGCCGATCTGGCCGGAACCGGCGAGCCGGGTGGCCGCCAGCGTCTTGGAGGCGACGCCGCCCACGTGGAGCAGGTAGGCGAGGTTCTCCCGGCCGATCCGGATGTTCGCCTGGTCGTCCATGAGCTTGGCGCGGGCGTCCAGGTCGTGCTTGGCCTGGGCGGCGGCCTGTGCGGCGGCGACCTGGGCGGCGAGTGCCGCCTCGTCGCTGCGCAGCTGCTCCTCGGCAGCGGCGGCGGCGTCCTCGGCCTTCGTCGCGTCCTCGGCCGCGGAAGCCGCCGCCTTCTCTGCGGCGGTGGCGTCCTCGGCCGCCTTGTCGGCGACCTTCTGGGCGTTGGTGGCGTCCTCGCCGGCCGTCGCCGCGGTCGCCGCGGCGGCGGTCGCGTCCTTCTCGCCCGCGCTCGCCGCGGAGTCGGCCGCCTGTGCGTCGGCCGTGGCGGCCTGTGCGGAGGCCGAGGCCGTCTTGGCCAGCGCCTGTGTCTCGGTGTCGAGTTCGGCGACCTTCACCGAAGCGTCATCGGTGGCCTTGGCGTCGTTCTCGGCGTCGGTCGACGACTTCTGCGCCGCCTCGGCCGATGCCGCTGCCTCGGCCGCGGAGGCCGCTGCGTCGGCTGCCGCCTGGGCGGCCCGCTTTCCGTCGCCGGTCGCCCGGTCCGCCGCGTCCTGCGCCTCCTCGGCGACGGCTGCCGCCTGGGCCGCGTTGGCGTCGGCGGCGGCCGTCTGCTGCTCGGCGAGGGACTGGGCGCTCTTCGACACCAGGGTCGCCAGACCCGCGGAGGAGTCCGTCTCGGCGTACGGAGCGCTCAGTTCGATGGCGGAGGCGGCCGGGGCGGCCACCTTTGCCGCGGCGGCCCGGGTGACGTCGGCGGCCTGGCCGGCCGCGTACGCCCTTCCGGCGGCCTCGGCGGACGCGCTGAGCGCCGCCTCGACCTGCGCGCCCGCCTCGACGGCCTTGCTCTTGGCCGCGAGGGCCGCCTGCGCCGCGTCGGTGGCGTCACCGGCGGCGTCGACGGACTTCTGGGCGGCGGTGTGCGCCTCGTCGATGGCGGTCGCGGCGGCCGATTCGGCCGACATCGCCGCGTGGTAGGTGATCAGCGCGTTGGCGTCGGCGTCGGCGGCCCACGTGGTGGAACGCGCGGCGGCGGCAGCCGACTCGGTCGCCGCCTTGCGGGCAGCGATCGATGCCTCGCTGGTGGACTGGGCGTCGGTCGCCGCCGTTTCGGCGACGGTCCTGGCCTGTTCGGCCGCCTCGGCCGCCCGGTCGGCCGCTGCCTTCGCGGCGGCGGCGGACGAGGTCCCCTCGGCGGCCACCGCGGCTGCGGCGAGCGCCTGGGCGGTGGCGGTGGCGACGTCCTTCTTCCGCTGCGCGGAGGCGGCGTTGTCGCGGGCGACCTTCGCCTTCGCCGCCGCCTGCTCGGCCGCGGAGGCCAGCTTGCGGGCGTCGGAACCCGCGGTGTTGGAGGCGGTCCGCTTGGTGGCGGCCTCCTTGCCCTGGTCGAGCGCCTTCTTCAGCGCCTCCCCGGCCTTGTCCCGCTCCGTCTGGGCCTTCGCCTTGGCGGCGGCTGCGTTCTGCCGCTCCGTCTCGGCGTTGGCGGCGGCGGTCTTCGCGCGGGTGTTCGCGGCGGTGGCGTCGGTCTGGGCCTGGACGGCCGTCGCCTTCGCGTCGGCGACCTTGCCGGCCGCGTCGGCGGCCTCGTCGGCGCGCTTCTTGGCGTCGGCGGCGAGGTCGGCCGCGTCCTTCGCGGACTGCTCGGCCGACTCGCGCAGGAACTCCGCGCGGGCGGCGGCGGCCTGGGCCTGGGCGTTGGCCAGCAGCGTGGCGCTGTCGGCCGCCGAGGCGTCGGTGGCGGCGACGGCGGTGTCGAGCGCGTTCGCGGTGGCGAGAGCGGCGGCGGCCGACGCCTTGGTCACCTGGGCGGACTGCTGGGCGTAGTAGAGGCCGCGGCCGAGGGGCGTGCCGTTCTCCCGGGCGATGGTCTTGGCCGCCTCCACGGCGGCGTCGGCCTTCGCTTCGGCGGCGGCGGCGTCGTTCGCGGCCTTCCGGGCGACCTGGGCCTGTCCGGTGACCAGTTCCTTGACGGTGGCGAGGTCGGCGACCGCCTGGGCCGTCGTCTTCGCGCCCGTGCCGGTCTTGCGCAGGGACGGGTTGGCCTGCCAGGTGAGGAGCCGGTTGGCGGCCCAGCCGTAGCCGAGCGCCTGGTGCGTGGCGCGGGCGCCGGTCTCCAGCGCGGTCAGGGCCGACTGTTCCGCGTCGACGATGTCGTTGCGCGGCTCGGCCTGGGCTGCCTGCTCGGCCAGCCATTCGCTGGACGCGGTCTCCTCCACCTCGACCAGGACGTGGTTCCAGTCCGTCGGGTTGGAGGTGTCGCCGCTGGACCAGCGGGCCTTCAGCGCCTCGACCTCGACGCGGAACTCCGGAGTGCCCTTGGGCGGGGCGACGGTCGGCAGACCGTGGTACTGGATGAAGCGGCGTACGTCGTCGGCGGAACCGCTGTTGGTCAGCGAGCCGAGCATCGTGTACATGCCGTACGGGTCCTCACCGCCGTTCTCGGCGATCAGTTCCTGCACGATCTCGGTGACCCGGTCCTGGGCCTCCTGGCTCGCCTTGACCACCGGGGGCGTCACCCACAGGTTGGCCCAGTCGCGCTGGAACATCCCGGCGGAGGACATGAAGTCGGTGACATCGGTGTCGTACTGCGGCAGCTCGTGGTCCGAGGAGGTCGCGTACGGCTCGATGAACTCCTCCAGTCCGTCGTCGGTGGCCTCGCGCGAGGAGTCGTAGGCGCTCGCGCTGCGGTCGTCCAGGGTGAACGCGTCGTCGACCTGCGGCTCGGAGAACTCGTTGATGTGCTCCTCGCCGTTGGCGAGCTGGGTCACCGACACGCTCTTGGCGTAGGCCAGCGGCCAGCCCAGCTGGCCGACGTCGACGGACCACTTGCCGTTGACGCCGCGCAGGTGGCCGGAGTACGTACCGGCGGCGGAGTCGAGGGCGACCAGGCGGACCCGGCCGTCGGAGAGACCGTGCGCGCCGATGGCGTCGGCCTTGTACGAACCGTCCGAGGCGGCCTTCGCCGCGGCCCAGGTGCCGTCCGTGCTCCGCACGGTGTCCCACACCTTGTCGCCGTCGCCGGAGACGAAGACGTGCAGCTCACCGGCGGGGGTGGCCGCGAGGGCGATCATGTCGGCGCGCGGGGTGGTCACCGCCGCGCTCGTCCAGCTGCCGTCCGTGTGGCGGACGGAGTCCTGAACGGTGCCGTCGGCCTTGACCACGCCGACGTGCAGCTCGCCGTCGGGCGTACCGACGGCCGAGACGGCGCGGGCGGTGCCGCTCTGGTCGACGACGACCGGGGCGGCCCAGCTGCCGTCCGGGTGCCCGGCGTAGTCGCGCACGGTGTTGCTCTGGTCGACGACGATCGCGTGCACGTCGCCGTCGGGCGTGGCCGCCGCGGCGACGGCGCGGGCCTTGCCCGAGCCGTCCACGACGACCGAGCCGGAGAGCGCGGAGGTCCAGGCGTCGGCGGAGGCGCCGCGCTTCTGGTCCCAGACGGTCCCGTCGTCGGCGAGGGTGAGCTCGTGCAGGTCGCCGTCGGGCAGGGTGGCGAGCTGGAGGTCCCTGGCGTGGCCGAAGGCCCCGTCGACCACGTACGGCGTGCTCCAGCTGCCGGACGTGGCGCGGGTGGTGCTCCACAGCCGCCCGTCGTCGGCGGTGGCCTGGACGTGCAGTTCGCCGGTGGGCTGGGCGCCGAGGGAGAACGCGGTGGCGTGCGGGGCGGTCACCGTGGACGCGGTCCAGCTGCCGTTGTCCTGAAGGGCGCGGTCGGTGACCGTACCGGAGTCGGTGAGCGTGGCGACGTGCAGCCGCTCGGTCGGTACGGTGACGGCCGACAGGGCGCGGGCCTTGCCGGTGGAGTCGACGACCGTGGCGGCGGCCCAGGTGCCGTTCGTGCCCCGCACGCGGTCGCGGACGGTGTGGTCGGTGCCGAGCATCTCCAGGTGGACCTGGTCGCTCGCGGTGGTGGCGAGGGCCACGGAGGCGGAGGGGGCGGTACCGGCGTCGATCACGCTCGTACCGGACCAGCTGCCGTCGGCGTGCCGGACGTTGCCCCAGACCTTGCCGTCGCCGGTGACCATCGCGAGGGTAAGCTCGTTGGCGGAGGACCCGGTCGCGGCGAGGGACTCGACCTTGCCGGGGAGCGAGTCGAAGAGCACCTTGCTGACGCCCCCGCCCAGCATGAAGTAACCGGGGTAGGCGTCGGGTTCGTAGGTGCGGTCGGTCACCCTGCCGTCGGCGGAGAGCAGTTCGAAGTGCAGCTCTCCGCCGGGAAGCGCGGCTGCCGCGATGGCGGTGGTGCTGGTTCCGCCGTCGATCAGGATCGGACCGGTCCAGGTGCCGTCCGGGTAGCGCACGTCGTCGTAGACGCTGCCGTCACGGGTGAGCATGGCGACGTGCAGCTGGCCGTTGGCCATGGTGGCCTGCGCGCTCTGCGCGACGGGACCGATTCCTTCGCCGAGGCCCGAGTTGTCGGTCTCGTCTCCGTCCTCGTCCAGGACGACGTCCTTGGAACGGGACCCGAGGAAGACGTTCCAGCCCGGCCAAGGGCCTTCGTCGCGCCCCGCGAGCCATTCACCGGCGTTGGCCTTCATCGCCGGACCGCCGCTGTGCATGATCCGGGCGAACATGGCCTGTTCGGCGCGCGCGTCCGCGGCGTCGGACATCGCCTGTTCACGGGTCTCCAGATCCGCTTCGGCGGACTTCGCCGCCGCCGCTTGGGACGGTACGGCCGCGTCGGCCCTGCCCGTCGTGGTGCCTACGGTCGACGCCGCGATCGCCAGGACGATCGCGGCCGAGACGGCCGCACGCGATCCGGCCGATCTTCGGCCGGTACGTATGGAGTACAAGTCCCCACCCTCGATAGAATTAACAAGATCCAAAACGAAGGCACGCTACTGGAGACACGTGCAGACGGCAACGACAATTCGGCGACGAAGAAATGCATATGACTGGACATCAGTAAATGTCGGGAAGAACCGCCCCAGTGCTCCAGCCGCCTCCACGACCGGTCCGCCGCCGTCCTCCCGAGCCCCACGGGCGAGGCCCCGCCACCCCGGCGAAGGGCCGGGCCACCGGCCGAACGGCCGGAGCCCCCGGGAAAGCGTGTTGACCCTGCGTCACGTTCGTGATCAACTCCCTCCGCAGATCCATCGCAGGGGGTTAACTTCATGTCAGGGAACACGGGCCGCCGACTGGCCGCGATCGCGCTGACCGCCTTCGCGCTCGTCGCGGCGGCGGGCTGCTCTTCATCGGATGCGCACACCGACGCCGCCGCTTCCGCGAGCAAGGCGCCGCGGGACTACGCGACGGCCCCGGGCAAGGGCGGCCCGTGCCGGGCGACCATGACCCACATCGACGACGTCGGCCAGAAGATCACCACCGACGCGAAGGACCCGGACAAGGCGCAGACCGACCTCGCGGACGCCTCGGACCAGTTCGCCGACG
This sequence comes from Streptomyces sp. NPDC060184, assembly GCF_042728795.1. Classification (NCBI taxonomy): domain Bacteria; kingdom Bacillati; phylum Actinomycetota; class Actinomycetes; order Kitasatosporales; family Streptomycetaceae; genus Streptomyces; species Streptomyces sp. NPDC060184. The sequence continues at coordinate 79,741 of NZ_JBHWYX010000036.1, read as the reverse complement.
ACGCCGAGAAGATCAAGAACCCCGAGGCCAAGAAGGCCGCCCAGCAGCTCAGCACCGTCTACCAGGGCCTCGCCGAGAGCGCCGAGAAGAACCGCAGCCCCGACATGAAGACCCTGCCCGACCAGGTGCAGAGCGCGATCACCGCGCTGAGCACCTGCGCGGCGGCCGAATAGGGGCCGGCGGGCCGCGGAGAGGCCCCGGCCCGGACACACTCCGGACGGACCGGCGACGATCCCGGGCGAACGGGCACCGGCCGGCCGGGCACACCCCCGGACGGCGTCTTCCGCGCGCCTCCTGGTTCAGGGCGGCGGGACCGGGTATCCGCTGAGCCATGTCCACACGCCCTCTGCCCACCACCTTCACCTCGTCCGACCGGCTCAAGGGCTGGCTCCAGCGGCGCGACCTGAGCGCGTTCCAGGGCGTCGCCGAACGCCACTGGCCGGGCGCCGAAGCCGTACTGCCCCGGTTGAGCCGCAGCGCCAACCACGGCCTGCTGTGGTTCGGCGCCGCCGCGGGCATCGCCACGCTGGGCGGCAGCGCGCGGGCGCGCCGCGCCGCGCTGCGCGGGGTGGCCTCGCTCGCCCTCGCCTCCGCCGCCATCAACACCGTCGGCAAGGGCGCGGTGCGCCGGGACCGGCCGGTGCTCGACATGGTTCCGGTGATACGGCGGCTGAAGCGCCAGCCGATCACCACGTCCTTCCCGTCCGGTCACGCCGCGTCCGCCGCCGCGTTCGCCACCGGGGTGGCTCTGGAATCCCTGGGCTGGGGCGCGGCCGTCGCCCCGGTCGCGCTGGCGGTTGCCGCTTCCCGCGTCTACACCGGGGTGCACTATCCCAGCGACGTCGTGGCGGGCGCCGCGCTCGGTGTGGGCGCGGCCTTCGCGCTGCGCGGGGTGGTACCGACCCGGGGCCAGCTCCCCGCCCCCGGCCGGCCCCCCACACAGGCGCCGTCGCTCCCCGCCGGTGAGGGCTTGGTGGTGGTCGTCAACGAGGAGTCGGGGACCGCGCGGGGTACGGCTTCACTCGTCCGGGACGCGCTGCCGATGGCCGAGGTGGTGGAATGCGCACCCGACGCCCTGGCGGACACGTTCGCCGAGGCGGTCGGCAGGGGGCGGGCGCTCGGCGTCTGCGGCGGCGACGGTACGGTCAACCTGGCGGCGTCCGTCGCGGCCACCCACGGGGTTCCGCTGGCGGTGTTCCCCGGCGGTACCCTCAACCACTTCGCGTACGACCTCGGCATCGAGACGGTGCACGACACGGTGGCCGCCCTGAAGGCCGGTGACGCGGTCCGCGTCGACCTCGGACGCTTCCGGCCCGGCCCGCACGGACCCGACGGGGCGGACGGCTACTTCCTCAACGCGTTCAGCCTCGGCGTCTATCCGGAGCTGGTACGGAAGCGGGAGCACTGGGCGCCCCGCATCGGCGGGTGGCCGGCCGGGATGCTCGCGGCCTTCGAGGTGCTGCGCGGGGAACGTCCCCTGGAGGCGGAACTCCAGGGCAAACGGCGCCCGTTGTGGTTGCTCTTCATCGGCAACGGCCTCTTCCAGCGGGTCGGCCCCGCGCCCGGCAGGCGCCACAACCTCGCGGACGGCCTGCTGGACGTGCGCGTGGTCCACGGCGGCCGGACCCCGGGGCTCCGGCTGGTCGCGGCGGCCGTGGCCGGCCCGCTGACCCGCTCGCCCGTGCACGCGGCGGAGCGCCGCCGCCGGGTCAGGATCGCCGGACTGCCGCCGGGGACCCCGTACGCCTACGACGGCGAAGTGGCCCGTTCGGGCACGGAGTTGCTCGTCGACAAGCTCCCGGAGGCGCTGACGGTCTACTGCCCCATGCCGGTCTGACGGCTCCCGGACTCCCCCGGACCACCCCCTGCCCCTGCCCCTCGCGGTCGCGCGAGGGGCAGGGGCAGGGGCCGTACGGAAGCGTCCGGCGAGCGGTTCGACGTACGGCTTCGGGATACGGCTTCGGGATACGGCTTCGAGGTGCCGTACGCGGCGCCCGCCACTCGGTCGCTCGGCCGCTCGGTCGCTTCCAGGAGATCGATCAAGTCAATGGCGATCGTAACCAGTTCAGCACTCCTCCCCATGGAAGGACGACGCCCGGCGGCCACGCACCCCTTCCCGTCGTCTCACATCACAAGACACGTATCTCATTATGCGGCGCGGAGCGTACCGTTGAGGCATCGCTCGAAGCAGCGTTCGGAGAGAGGACATTCGGCATGCCGAAGGAAACCGCCGTCTACACCCATGGGCACCACGAGTCGGTGCTCCGCTCGCACCGCTGGCGCACCGCCGAGAACTCGGCGGCCTATCTGCTCGGTGAGCTCAAGCCGGGAATGTCCGTGCTGGACGTGGGCTGCGGGCCGGGGACGATCACGGCCGATCTCGCCGCGCTGGTCGCACCGGGCGTCGTGACCGGCGTCGAGACCAACCAGGCCATCCTCGACCAGGCGGCCGGAGCCGCCCGCGAACGCGGCCTGGAGAACGTCTCGTTCGCCGTCGCCGACGTCCACGCACTGGACTTCCCGGACGACTCCTTCGACGTGGTCCACGCCCACCAGGTGCTCCAGCACGTCGGTGATCCCGTCCAGGCGCTGCGCGAGATGCGCCGGGTCTGCCGCCCGGGCGGGATCGTCGCTGCCAGGGACAGCGACTACGCGGCGATGACCTGGTATCCGGAAGTACCGGGTCTGGAGGCGTGGTTGGCCCTGTACCGGCAGGTGGCCCGCGCCAACGGCGGGGAGCCCGACGCCGGGCGCAGGCTCCTCTCCTGGGCCCGGCAGGCCGGCTTCACCGACATCACCCCGACCGCCGCCGCCTGGTGTTACGCCACGCCGGAGAGCCGGAGCTGGTGGAGCGGGCTGTGGGCGGACCGCACGGTCGCCTCCTCCTACGCGCAGAAGGTGGTCGAGGCGGGTCACGCCACGGCCGAGGACCTCACGGCGGCGGCTGCGGCGTGGCGCGCCTGGGGCGAGGAGAGCGACGGCTGGTTCATGGTGCCCCACGGCGAAGTGCTCTGCCGGGCCTGACGCGGGACGGCCGCCGGGCCCGGGGACCGGCGGCTCGAAGCTCTCGCGCCCCGTCGACGAGGTCCGGTCCGGACCGGTACGACCGACGATCGGACCGACCGACGACCGGTACGACCGACAACGTCGGTGCGACCTGCCGGTCCGGACCGAAGCGAATCGATCACGCGGCCCGGGAGCCCCAACTAACCTCGTGTGCATGGACATCCTGGGAACCACGCTACGCATCTGCGTCGACGACCTGGAGGCCTCGGTGGCCTTCTACGAGGGCATCACCGGCACCCGTGCCCTGCGCTTCGAGCGCGGCGGGGTGTCGGTCGCCGCGATCGGCTGCTTCCTGCTCATGAGCGGGCCCGAAACCGAGTTGGAGATGCTGCGCAAGGTGGCGGCCACCATCGCGGTGAAGGACGTGGACGAGGCCCGCGAGGCGCTCACCCGGGCCGGCGCGCACATCGTCGCGGGCCCGGTCCCGACCCCGGCCGGCCGCAACCTGATCGCCCTCCACCCGGACGGCTCGGTCTTCGAGTACGCGGACCGCAACGCCATTGTCTGACCCGCCCCCGGACCGTGTCCGCCGGTGGTCCGTCCGACGGCGGTCCGTCCGACGGCGGTCCGTCCGACGGTCTCCGTCCGCCCCGGGCTCGCGCGAAACCGCGGGCCGGGGCGGGCCCGGGTGCGGCCCACGCTCTCAGGGCTGCCCCGAGAACGCCCCCACCACCAGGTCCGTGAGGAGCGCCGCCCCGGTGGCCTCGGGGTCGAGGTCGGGGTCGTAGATCGTGACGTTGAGCCCCACGCACCGGGGCGAAGCAACCAGCGTACGCAGCAGTGGGGCGAGTTCGTCCGGCAGGAGGCCGCCGTCGTCGGGGCTGTCGACGGCAGGCATCACGCTCGGGTCGAGCACGTCGGCGTCCAGGTGCACCCAGAATCCGTCGAGCGGAGCGGCCTCCAGGGACACGACCACGGCCCGGGCCACCTCGGCGGGCCCCCACGCGCGGATCTCGCCGACCGTCAGATGGGGGATCTTCAGGCCGGTCAGCTCGGCCCGGTCCTCGTCCCCGTCCCGCAGCCCGAAGAGGCGGAGGTCCTCGTCCCGCACATAAGGGCCGAGCCCTTCGAGGTCGGCGAGATCGTCCTGTCCGCGCCCGGTCGCGAGGGCCATCTCCTCACCGGCCGCCGCGCCGATGCGGTCCGAGTTGCCCGGGTGCCGGAAGTCCGCCGACGCGTCCACGGCCGCCAGTCCGTACCGTCCGATGCGGCGCAGGGCGAGGGAAGCTCCCAGCTGGATCGAACAGTCGCCGCCCAGCACCACGGGGAAGTCGCCCGCCCTGACGTGACGTTCGAGGCGGTCCGCGAGGGTACGCGTGTAGCGGGCGAGGGCCGCGGCGTTGAACACGCCGTCGCCTTCCTGCCAGGTGCCGAGGTCGTAGCGCGGGGGGACCACGACGCCGCCTTCCAGGGCGCCGAGCCTCCGCACGATTCCCTGTTCGCGCAAGGCTCCCGCGAGTTTGCAGCAGCCGGGGACGGTGCCGGGCGACGGGGGCCTCAGGCCCAGGTTGGAGGGTGCGTCGATGACGACAATATTCCGCATGCCTCCCATCCTTCCCGTCGTAACCTGGGCCCCGCGCGGATTTCGCCGCGGGACGAACGCGCGGGACATCCCCCGCACGCGGCACCAAAGCGGCGCCGCACCGAAGCAGCACGGCACCGAAGCAGCGCCGCCCCGAGGCGGTGGCTGCGCAGAAGAAGGCAGGGCACCACGATGGGTACGCAGCACACATACCGGGTGATCGTCCGGGGCACCTGGGACGGGCTGACGGACGAGGCGCGGACCCGGCTGCTCGCCGAAGTGGCGGACCACGGCCTCACCTCGATGCAGTTCACCGAGGAGGGATCGCTCACCTACGACACCGTGCTGAAGCACTTCAGCTTCCGGTACATCGTGGTGTCGGACGCCGAGGACGGCGAGGAGATGGCGTCCGCGCTCGCCGAGGAGCGCGCGGAAGCCGCGCTCGAGGCCCAGGGATACGGGTACGGGCCGCTGCGCTCCACGGCGACGGACATGGACGCCATGAAGATCAATTACAAGGGCCGGCGGGGCCCCGGGGCCGCGTGACTTTCCCAGCCGGGCCCCGGGGCCGCGTGACACCCCCGGCCGGATCCCGGGGCCGCGTGACAGCCCCGGCGAGACGGCTGAGGCGGTCCTCGGCGAGGAGCAGCACGAGCCCGGCGGCGGCGAGGCACAGGCCGAGGACGGCGGCGCCGTGCGGGCCGTGCGCGTCCAGGACGTTCCCGCCGAGGAAGGAGCCTGCGGCGATGCCCGCCTGGAAGGCGGCGGAACCGCTGGCGGAGGCGACGTCCACGTTGCCCGGCGCGATGTGCAGGATCCGGCTGGTGAGGGCGGTGACCATGCCGGACAGGGCCAGCAGGAGCAGGGTCACCGCGGTGACCGAGGCGGCGGGGCGGTTTCCGGCCACCACGAGGAGCGCCAGGGCGGCGGTCACCACGGCCACCGATCCGGTCATGGTGGCGCGGGTGCTGCGGGCGGCCGTCGTCCCGGACAGGCCGGTGCCGATCAGCCCTCCCACTCCGCCCACCGCGAGCACCGCGCCGACGGAGTGCGAGGAGATCCCCGCGACGTCGGTGAGGAAGACCGTGACGTACGTGTAGAAGGCGAAGAACCCGCCGATGACGACGGCGGTCACGACGACGAGGAGCAGGAACCGGAAGCGGTCGGGCGCCGGGGCGGTGGCGGCCGGGTTCTCCTCGACCGGTGTCGAGGGCAGCATGCCCACCACGGCGATCCCGGCGACCAGCCCCAGGCCGCTCATCACCACGAACGGCACGCGCCAGTCGGTCTGCTGTCCGAGCCAGGTCCCGGCGGGCGCGCCCAGCACCTGGGCGAGCGCGGACCCGCCGAAGAGCGTGGCGACCACCTTGGCCCGCACGCGTACGGGGAACATGCCGGCGGCGGCCGAGGCGACCACCGACCACATCACCGCGTGGGTCAGCGCGATCAGGACGCGCGCCCCCAGCAGGACGCCGTACCCGGGGGCCGTGCCGCAGAGCAGGGTGGCGCCGGTGAAGAGGGCCAGCAGCACGGCCAGCAGGCGTCGGCGGGGAATCCGCCGGGTCACCGCGGTCAGCGGGACGGCGGTCGCCATCACCACGAGGCCGTATCCGGTCACCAGGAAGCCCACGGACTGCAGCGACACCTTGAGGCCGTGCGCGATCTGCGGCAGCAGGCCGACCGGCAGGGCCTCGACCGTGGCGAACGCGAAGAGCGCGAGCGACAGCCCGGCCACCGCGACGAGCGCCCGCCCCCGGGACACCTGCCCCACGGCCTCCGCTCCCGTCTGCGGCGATCCCCTGTCCGTGGTCACGGCCGAGCCCCCTCCCCCGTCTTCGCCTTCCCCGTCGGGGACCGCGCGGCGGCCCCGGAAAGCGGGCACGCGAACGGGTCGGCGCGCAGCAGAAGACCACGCGAAAGTTGCCATGTCAAGATCGAAACTTTCGACCGTCATGCCCGCCCGCGACAGCCGCGCACAGAGGCCACAGGTCCACGCGTCAACCCACCCGACAGACAGACCGCCAGTCACTGACGAATCGTCACTTCAACTCGACATGCCTGCGCGGGGCGGGAGTTGAGGGTGTTCACGGTGTTGCCGGCCGATTTCCGCGGCGTGACCCGATCGTGACCGGGCCGTGTGCGCGGGGGGCTGGTGGCGAGTCGTCCGAGCCGCGTATGTTGCCGCCCACAACATTCAACGCCCGTGTGCGCACCGCGTGTTCGCCGCGTTGCCGGTAATCCATCACTGCCGACCCGTGCGACCGGCGCAGGACGGCCGTACCCCAGAAAGGGGCCCTTCCGATGCGCAAGGGACTTGTCCTCGCCGGCACCTCCGTGGTGCTCATGACCTCGCTCGCCGCCTGCGGCGGCTCCTCCGGTGACGACGGAGCCGACGGCGGTGCCAAGAAGCCGAAGATCGGCGTGATCCTTCCGGACAGCAAGTCGTCGGCCCGCTGGGAGGACGCGGACCGCCCCCTGCTGACCGCCGCCTTCAAGGCCGCGGGCGTGGACTACGACATCCAGAACGCGGAGGGCGACAAGCAGGCCTTCCAGACCATCGCCGACCAGATGATCACCAAGGGCGTCAACGTCCTCGTGATCGTGAACCTGGACAGCGGCACCGGCAAGGCCGTTCTCGCCAAGGCCAAGTCGCAGGGCGTGGCCACGATCGACTACGACCGGCTGACCCTGGGCGGCTCCGCCCAGTACTACGTGAGCTTCGACAACACGGCCGTCGGCAAGCTCCAGGGCGAGGGCCTGGGCAAGTGCCTGACCGACCTGAAGGCCGAGAAGCCGGTCGTCGCCGAGCTCAACGGCTCCCCCACCGACAACAACGCCACGCTGTTCGCCCAGGGTTACAACAGCGTCCTCGATCCGAAGTACGCCTCCGGCGAGTACGCCAAGGGCCCCAACCAGTCGGTCCCGGACTGGGACAACGCCCAGGCCGGCACGATCTTCGAGCAGATGCTGACCAGCGAGCCGAAGATCGGCGGAGTGCTCGCCGCCAACGACGGCCTCGGCAACGCCGCCATCGCGGTGCTGCGCAAGAACCACCGCAACGGCCAGGTCCCCGTCACCGGCCAGGACGCGACCGTCCAGGGCCTGCAGAACATCCTGGCCGGGGACCAGTGCATGACGGTCTACAAGGCGGTGAAGAAGGAGGCCGACGCCACCGCCCGGCTCGCGGTGAGCCTGGCCAAGGGCGAGAAGGGGGAGACCAACGCCACCGTCGACGACCCGGAGGGCAAGCGCGAGGTCGCCGCGGTCCTGGAGACCCCGACGGCCATCTACCGGGAGAACGTCAAGGACGTCGTGGCCGACGGATACGTGACCAAGGCCGATCTGTGCACCGGCAAGTACGCCGCTCTGTGCACCACGTACGGCATCCAGTAGACCTGCCCGCCCCGGCCGGGCGGTCCGGCAGACCGTGCCGGGGTGTCCCGGCGTACCCGTGCGGCCCCGGACCGGACTCGGGCCGGGGCCCCGCGGAGCAACGACCCGTAAGGAGCCGTCCACCCATGACAGCGACCCCGATCCTCGAACTGCGGGGGATCGACAAAAGCTTCGGCGCGGTGCAGGTACTGCACGAGGTGAACTTCGCCGCCTACCCGGGGGAGGTGACCGCCCTGGTCGGCGACAACGGCGCCGGCAAGTCCACGCTGGTGAAGTGCGTCGGCGGGATCCATCCGGTCGACTCCGGCACCTACCTCTTCGACGGCAAACCGGTCCATGTACACAGCCCCCGCGACGCCGCCTCGCTGGGCGTCGAGATCGTCTACCAGGACCTCGCGCTCTGCGACAACCTCGACATCGTCCAGAACATGTTCCTCGGGCGGGAGAAGCACCGGGGCATCGTGCTCGACGGCTGGACGATGGAGGAGATGGCCGCCAAGACGCTGAAGAGCCTCTCGGTCCGTACCGTGAAGTCGGTCCGCCAGAAGGTCTCCAGCCTCTCCGGCGGGCAGCGGCAGACGGTGGCGATCGCCAAGGCCGTGCTGTGGAACAGCAAGGTCGTCGTGCTCGACGAGCCGACCGCCGCGCTCGGCGTCGCCCAGACCGCGCAGGTCCTGGAGCTCGTCCGCAGGCTCGCCGACAACGGACTCAGCGTCGTACTGATCTCGCACAACATGAACGACGTCTTCGCGGTGTCCGACCGGATCGCCGCCCTCCACCTGGGCCGGATGGCCGCCCAGGTCAAGACCTCGGACGTGACGCACGCCCAGGTCGTGGAACTGATCACCGCGGGCCGCAGCGGGGACCTGGGCCTCACCGACACCAACGGAGCCACCACATGACCGCCCTCGCGCCCGAGCAGCCGGAAGGCCGGGGAAGAAAGGCCGGAGCGTCCGGCGCGGACGACCCCACCGAGTCGGCCGGTGTCGGCGCGCTCGCCCGCGCCTACGTCGAGCGGGTGCGCGGCGGCGAGCTGGGCGTGCTCCCCGCCGTCCTCGGCCTCGTCGTCCTCTGCGCGTTCTTCGCGATCCTCCGCCCCGTCTTCCTGACCGAGCTCAACTTCGCCAACCTGCTGACCCAGGGCGCGGGCAGCATCGCCATCGCCATGGGCCTGGTCTTCCTCCTTCTCCTCGGCGAGATCGACCTCTCCGCCGGGTACGCCAGCGGCGTCTGCGCCGCCGTGCTGGCGATCCTCCTCACCCATCACGGCTGGCCCTGGTACGGAGCGGTGGCCGCCGCGATGCTGACCGGAGTGGCGATCGGCCTGCTCCTCGGCACCCTGGTGGCGAAGGTCGGGATTCCGTCCTTCGTCGTCACCCTCGCCGCGTTCCTGGGCTTCCAGGGCATCGTGCTGATCCTGCTGAAGGAGGGCACCAACATCTCGATCGAGGACGGCACGATCCTCGCGATAGCCAACGACAACCTCAGCCCCGCGCTCGGCTGGGTCCTGCTCGCGGTCTGCGTCGCCGCCTACGCCGCCGTCCAGTTCCGGGCGAACAGCAACCGCAGAGCGCGCGGGCTGGCCACCTCGCCGCCCGTCCTGCTCGCCCTGCGCCTCTGCGCGGCCACCGTGCTCGGGGGCGTGGCGGTGTACCTGCTCAACCAGGAACGCAGCCGCAACGTCATCGTCGACTCGCTCAAGGGCGTGCCCATCGTGGTGCCGGTCATCGGCGCCCTGCTGGTCATCGGCACCTTCGTCCTCCAGCGCACCTCCTTCGGCCTGCACATCTACGCGGTGGGCGGCAGCCCCGAAGGGGCCCGCAGGGCAGGCATCAACGTGGCCTTCATCCGGGTCGCCGCCTTCGTCATCTGCTCCGCGATGGCGGCCGTCGGCGGCATCATCGCCGCCTCGCGCGGCAACTCGGTGGACCCGAACACCGGCGGCAGCAACGTCCTGCTGCTCGCGGTGGGCAGCGCGGTCATCGGCGGCACCAGCCTCTTCGGCGGTCGCGGACGGGTCATCGACGCCGTCCTGGGCGGCATGGTGGTCGCCGTGATCCAGAACGGAATGGGCCTCATGGGGTACAGCTCGGGCGTCAAGTACGCTGTCACCGGTTCGGTACTGCTGGTCGCCGCAGGGGTGGACGCGCTGTCCCGCCGCCGCGCAGCGCAACGATGAGGTTCACCGCCGCGCAACGATGAGGGTCACCCTATGAAAGCCGGTCCTTCCCAGGAGGAAATACGCCGGCACAACCTCAGCACGGTGCTGCGCCACGTGCACATCGGCGGCCCCGCCTCCCGGACCGTTCTCGCCGAACGCATGGGAGTCAACCGCAGCACCGTGCTGGGCCTGGTCAGCGAGCTCACCGCCGCGGGCCTGGTACGCGAGGAACTTCCCCGCGACACCGGCCGGGCGGGGCGGCCCTCACTGGTCGTGCGCCCCGAGCCCGCGCGCGCGTACGTCCTCGCGTTCGACATCGGTGTCGACCGTCTGACGGCCGCCCGCATCGGTTTGGGCGGTCTCTTCCTCGACCGGCGCGAGATCCCCTGGCCGGGGGCGGGCCCGCAGCGCCCCGGTGAGGTCGCGGACGCGCTCGCGGAGTCGGCCCGGCAGATGCTGACCGCCATCCCGCCCGGGAGCCACTGCGTCGGCGTGGGGGTGGCGGTGCGCGGCATCGTCCGCCACCCCGACGGGCTGGTCCGTTTCGCTCCCAACCTCGGCTGGACGGAGGAGGACTTCGGCGCCCAGCTCGCCGACCGGCTCGGCCTCTCCGTCCCCGTCACCATCGGCAACGAGGCGAACGTGGCGGCCCTCGCCGAGCACCTGCGCGGCGCCGGAGCCGGCTGCCGCAACCTCGTCCACCTGCACGGCGACATCGGCATCGGCGCCGGTGTCATCATCGACGGACAACTCCTGCGCGGCGACGAGGGGTACGGCGGCGAGGTCGGGCACATGATCGTGAACCCGCACGGCGGCAGGCGCTGCGGCTGCGGCGCCACCGGCTGCCTCGAAGCCGAGGCAGGTGCCCGGGCCCTGCTCGAAGCCTCCCGGCGCGACAGCCGTACGCCGGGCTACGACACGGTACGCGCCGTCGTCGCCGCCGCCGACCGGGGGGACGTCGTCGCCGCCGCCGCGCTGCGCGGTGTCGGCGACTGGCTCGGCATCGGGGTCGCCAACCTGGTCAACCTCTTCAACCCGGGCACCGTGATCTTCGGTGGCGTGCTGCGGGACGTCTTCCTCGGGTCGGCCGCGCAGGTGCGCAGCCGCATCAACACCACCGCCCTCAGGGCCTCCCGCGAGAACCTCCGGCTACGGGTCTGCGAGCTCGGCGACTCCGCCGTGCTGATCGGCGCGGCGGAACTCGCCTTCTCGGAGAGCCTGGACAATCCCCTGGAGGTGCTGGCCCGGCTCGACGGTCAGCGTACGCAGTCCTGGTGACGATTCGTCAGTGATGCGGGCAGACGAGGAGACCTGCCGCCGGGAAGGCGGTCGGGCCCGTGCAGTCGAACGCGGCGCCGACGGCCTCCCTCACGGCGGGGGCGACCCGCCCCAGCGGGAACCAGCCGGGGTCGACGATCAGATACCGGGCGGCGGGGTCGCTCAGGCAGTCGAGGTTCTCGTCGAAGCTGGTGAGCTCCGCGACGTCGGGGTCGTACGAGGTGCGTTGGAGGAAGGCCGGGGAGGGGTAGCGGCAGCGGGTGGGGTTGCCCAGCGAGTACGCGATGTCGCCGAAGGCCAGATAGACGACGGGGGTGTCCGGGCCGACGCGGGCACGGAGCCCGTCGAGCCGGTGCGTGAGGTCCCGCAGGGCCTGCGCGCGGGACCTCGCCGTGAAGTCCGCGTGGCGGATGTCGAAGGAGTACGGCGTCGTCGGCCAGGCGGGGATCGCCGTGGCGAGGCCCAGCGCCACCACCGCGGCGACGGCCGTACCCCGGCGGGGGCGGGCCGGACGGCGGGCCGCGGTGAGGGCGGCGACCAGCGCGAGCAGCACCACGGCCGCGAGGACGGCGCAGACCGCGGTGGCGTGGGCCGTGCGCCGGGCGAGCGGCTCTCCCGCGACCAGCGGGACCGCGACGCCGAGCAGGGCCGTGGCGCCCACCGGACCGGCTGGTGCCCGGCCGTGCACGGTGAGATGCCGGGTGACCGCCAGCGCCCAGAAGGCGGCGCCGAGCACCGGCAGTTGGGCGAGGTGGTAGAGGAACCACTGCCCCTGCACCACGACGGTCCCCACCACCACGAGCAGGCCGGACACGATCAGCGCCGAGCCGCTCCAGCGGCCTGGGCCGTGCGTCGAAGGTGGCGTCGTCCGCCCGGAGGAGGTGCGGACCAGGAGGGTGAGGGTGACCGGCAGCAGGGCCACCACCGGGAACAGGACGGCCTCGTCGACCAGGGACATCCCGAGCTCGTGGACCTGCTCGGCACCGAAGCCGGTACGGAACACGCTGTTGGGGTTGAGCGAGGAGAACTCGTGGAGCCAGCGCCATTCGCGGGGCTCCACCCGGACCGCGAGAGCGAGCCCGGCGGGCGTGGCCAGCGCCGCGACCGCCGCGCTCAGGACGGCACGGCGGCGGTCCAGGACCACGACGACCAGCAGGGCGAGCAGGGCGGTCGAGGCGGTCGTGTACTTCATCAGCACCGCGAGCGCGAGCAGGACACCGGAGAGCGATACGGCCGGGGCGGTACGGCGTCCCGCGAGCGCGGCGCCGACCGCGGCGGTCGACAGCAGGACCGCCAGCCACTCGGGTTGCAGGAAGTCCCAGGCCGGGGCGCACACGAGCGCGGCGCCGACCGCGACCGCCACCGCACCGGCCTCGCGCCGGGGCAGCGTGCGCAGCAGGCCCGCCCGCAGCCACCAGGCCGCGCCCAGGGAGAGGACGACGACGACGAGCCGGATCAGCGCCTCCCGTTCGGCGACCGTCCCGGAGGTCAGGGCGTCGAGCCCGGCGATGGTCCACCGGTACGCCAGCGGCCGGTGGACGAAGATCTCCGACGCGTCGAGCCCCGCGCGGTGGGTGGCCCGGATGCCGCCGAGGGAGTAGCGGACGTCGTGGTTGAGGCCGCTCCGGCACATGAGCGCGACCACGCAGAGACCGGCCGCCACCGCCGCGATCGACCGCACCGCCCGCAGACCGCGCGGGACACGGGATTCGCCCTGGCCGGCGCCGCGTTCGTGCGGGCGGGGCGGGGTGTGCGCGGTGCTGTCGACGGTCATGAGCGCAGACATTAACGGCGTCCCGGGCCGGTTCCGGACGGCGGTCCGACGAATTCGCCGCAGCGGGCGCCTTGTTCATCACCTGTTCGTGCCGGGTTCAGATCCGCTGTTCGTACCGGGTTCGGCCGGCGCGCCGCCCGAGGGCCCGGCCGGAGAAGCCCCGCCCGGCCCCGGAGCGTGCGCGGGGGTCGGGCGGGGCAGTGGCTCGGGCCCGTTCAGGCGATGTGGGAGAAGAACTGGTATCCCGTGGAGGCGTACCACTTGGCCGGTGCGAGCACGCCCTTCGAGACGTTGAGGACGGCCGCGCCGCCCGCGGGCGTGGTCGCGAAGAGGTCCTGGCGTCCGTCGCCGTCGATGTCGCCGGCCGCGACGATGCGCCGGTAACCGGCGTACCCGGTACCGAGCTTCGCCCGGCCCGCGTAGCTGCCCCTGCCGTTGCCCTTGAAGAGCCACAGGGTGCCCGCGCCGTCGCGTGCCACGAAGTCGGCGAGGCCGTCACCGGACAGGTCGCCGCGTCCGGTGACCAGGTTGTAGCCCTTGAGGCCGACGCCGATGTGCTTCCTCGGGCCGAATCCGCCCTTGCCGTTGCCGGTGTGGAGCCAGAGGTCGCCCGCGGCGTCCCTGCCGAGGAGGTCGGGCAGCCCGTCGCCGGAGAAGTCGGTGGCGGCGAAGAGGGCGTTGTATCCGGCGAAACCGTTGCCCAGCCAGGTGTGCGGCCGGGTGTCGAGGGAATCCCAGGCCGGGCCCGGCCCCGAGTAGCGGTAGAGGCCGCCGCCCGGCGTCCGGGCGAGCAGGTCGGCGTTGCCGTCACCGGTGATGTCGCCGGGCTGGAGGAGCCAGTCGTAGGAGACGTGCCAGAAGCCGGTCGCCCCGATCTCGTGCTCGCAGTTGACGAGACGGTCCTGGCTGTCCACCCCGCAGAAGGAGACGAGTCCTCCGCCGGTGCTCGGCTGGGTCGCGACCACCGAGCCGCGGCCGTCCCAGTCGTCGAAGTAGACGTCGTGGCGCCATGTCTCGACCGTCGTCCGGTGCGCGGCGACTCCGGTGTAGAGGCGCACCCCGCCGGCGACGCATCCCGCGGCAGGGGTGGCCGAGATGCCGATCAGTTTGCCGCCGGCCATGAGCGCACCGCCCGCGTCCCCCAGGCACTGGTCGGCGGGGTCGGGTGCCGGGGCGCCCTTGGCCGGCATGGTGCAGAAGGAGCCGGCCGGCGGCGTCCGCCCGAGGCGCGAGGTGCAGGTCGCAGTGGTCAGGATCGCCACCTGCTCGGTGTGCGCCGAGCGTGGGCTCTCGGGGTCCCTGCCCGCCCAGGAGTAGAAGGTGGCCGCGGCACCCGGCGCGTACAGAGCGGCGTCGGCCGTGGTCGCGAGGACCGGGTGGCCGTTGCCGGTCGTGTAGCTCACCGGGGAGTTGCCCGCGGGGGCGACCGCGAGGGCGTCCTTACGGGTCGTGGCGTCGTACCCTGCGGCGGTCGCGTACCGCAGGACGTTCCCTCCCCAGTCCGGAGTGCCCCCGTGGTACCACCAGTACCAGTCGTTCCCCGACCGGCCGGTGAAGCAGTCCGGGGCGGTCACCTCACGGATCCCGGTCACTTCGACCGCCGTGCACCCCCGGTGGACACCGGTGACCGGGTTCTCGCTCTCGAACCCCACCAGCCAGGAGGGAAAGGCCGGTTGGGCGGCGGCCGACTGCGCGCCCGGGCCGGCCACCCCCGCCGCCATCATCGCCCCCAGCACGACGGCCACCGCGCCGGACCTCCGTCCCGCGCGTCTCCTCGTCGATCTCCCCATGTTTCCCCTCACCCTGCCCGGCCGGCTTGCGGCGCGGGCCTCGAATCGTGCGCGGCCGGCGGAAGGTCCCGGCCGGAACTCCTCTCTCGTAGCACGCGGAAAGCCCGCGCAGGGGCCGCGCCCGCGTATGTCCGTGATCTTCCGGGGGTGTCCCTCCGGCTGTGGCGCGCCGTTGGAGGAACCGTTGATTCCGACGGGGAGCGCGAGGCATCCCCGCCGCCACGACGCGGGTACGTGTGGTCCGTGCGAGTCTGGAGAGGCGTACGGGTACGGGCGGAGCCGCTCACCCCGGGCAGCTCCGTGCACACCACACGGAAAGGCACCGACATGGCTGACACCTCCCTCGCTGGGCGACGGGTTCTGGCGATCGTGACCAATGACGGCGTCGAACAGGACGAGCTGGTCGTACCGGTGGGGCAGTTGCGGGACAGCGGCGCGGAGGTGCGGGTGGCGGCCGTCTCCCCGGACGAGATCCGCACACTGGTCGGCGACAAGGACCCGGGCAAGGCGGTGCGGCCGGACCTGACGCTGGCGGACGTCGATCCGACGGCGTACGACCTGCTGCTCGTCCCCGGCGGGACGCTGAACGCGGACGCCCTGCGGCTCCAGGACGAGGCGCTGGAGATCCTCCGGTCGTTCACCCGGACCGGCCGGCCCGTCGCGGCGATCTGTCACGGCCCGTGGCTGCTGGTGGAGGCCGGTGCGGTCGACGGCCGTACGCTGACCTCGTACCCCTCGCTGCGCACGGACATCCGGAACGCGGGCGGGACCTGGGTGGACGAGCCGGTGATCGCCGACACCGCCGGTGACTGGACGCTGATCACCTCCCGCACCCCGGACGACCTCGGCCCCTTCGTGCGCGAGGCGAAGGCGGCACTCGTCGCGGGTACGGGCTGAACGCGTCTCCCTGGGAGCGACCATGACGCACGCCGCGATCTTCGACGTCGACGGAACGCTCGTCGACACGAACCACCTGCACGTGACCGCGTGGTGGGAGGCCTTCCGCCAGGCCGGACACCGCGTCGCCATGCACGACATCCACCGGTCGGTGGGCCTGGGCGGGAGCGACCTGATCGCCGGGCTCCTGGGCGAGGGGCGCCGCGAGGAGGAGGACGCGCGCATCAGCGCCGCGCACACGACGCTGTACGCGACCTTCTTCGACCGGCTGCCGGCCTTCGACCGGGCGGCCGAGCTGCTCCGGGAGATCTCCGGGCGCGGCTGGCAGGTGGTGCTGGCGACCTCGGCGACCGGCGCCGAACTCGGCGCGCTGCGCCGCGCGCTGGACGCCGACGACGTCGTCCGGGCCACCGCGTCCGCCGACGACACGGCCGAGGGCAAACCGGCCCCCGATCCGGTGGAGCACGCGATGGAGCTGGTGGGCGGCGCCCCGGAGACCTCCGTCTTCGTCGGCGACACCGTCTGGGACATGAAGGCCGCCGCCCGGGCGGGGGTCACGGCGGTCGGGGTGCTGAGCGGCGGCATCCCGCGCGAGGACCTGGTGGAGTCGGGGGCCGCCGGGGTGTACAGCGATGTCGCGGACCTGCTGAACCGCCTCGGCCGGAGCCCCTTCGCCGTTCCGGACGCGGGCTCCGGCTGAGGTACGGGCCGAGGCACGGGCCGAGCTGCCGGTTCTCGTTCCCGGGGGACGCTCCCCCGCGCGACGCGCCCCTCGGTCCTGCCCCTCAGCCCTGCTTCTCCGGCAGCATCTCCGAGGTGATCGCCCAGCGCTCGTGATCGCGCCACGCCCCGTCGATGTGGAGGAAGTCCGGCGAGAACCCTTCGAGCCGGAAACCGGCCCGCCGGACCAGCGCGATCGAGGCCGCGTTGCCGGGCTGCACATTGGCCTCCAGCCGGTGCAGTCCCAGCGGGCCGAAGGCGTACCGGAGGACGAGGCCGAGGGCTTCGGACATCAGCCCTCGCCCTGCGGCGTGCGCGAAGGCACCGTATCCGAGGGCCCCGCAGCGGAAGGCTCCGGCGACGATGTTGTTGATGTTGACGAATCCGGCGATCGCACCGTCCGCCGCGCGCTCGCCGACGAGGAAGCCCTCTCGCTCGGGGCTCGCCAGCAGCCTTCCCGCGTAGGCGGCGTACGCCTCCTCCTCGGTGGGCGGGAAGAGCCAGGGGCGGTGCAGGGCACGGCTCTCTCGCGCGCGTCGGGTGAACTCGGCGGCGTCCTCGGGGGTGAAGCGGCGCAGCGAGGTCAGCGGCCCCCGTGGGAGGTCCGTGCCCGGGTGCGCGGCGGACGGGGCCTGCGCGAAGGGCCCTGAACCGGCGGCGGCCGGGGCGTCCGGGGCGCCTGCGGAATGATCGTCCGATGAGTGCATCGGGCCACCGTAGGACGGCCCGGCAGGAAGCTCACCACCGGCCCCGTCCCCGGCCCCGTCCCCGGCCCCGACGCCGCTCATCCCGTCACGCTCGTCCGGTACCGCTCCTGCGCCGTCCGGGCGTCACTTGTTCCGCCGCCGGAACACGTATCCCCCGCAGACCAGCCCGGCGAGGAAGACACCCAGCAGCGCGAGCCAGAGCGGCATGGTGACCGTGGGGATGATGACGCGGATGGTGACGTCCCCGGTGTTCACGCAGATGAAGACGATCGCCAGCACGGCGATGACGGCCACCACGATACGGCCGGGAGTGAGCAGGCCGTTGCCGGCTCCCCTGCCGTCGCTGGACACGTTCTTGGGGCTCATGGGTCCGGCCTTTCCCTGGTCGCCGGAGCAGCCCCGCGCGGGTCGGGCCGAACGCGACCGCCCTCCGGCGACCAGCATGCGCCCGTCGGGCGTCCGGCGGCCGGTGGTGTGCGTCCGTTCGGGTGATGGGCGGCTCAGCCGGCCGGGACCACCGGCAGCTCCAGCAGGCCGGTGTCCTGTGGTGAGGCGGAGACGGTGACGGGTTTGGTCCCCCGGTTGCCGTAGTACGCGGTGTCGCTCCCCGCGATCGCGAAGCGGATCCGGTGACCGGCGGCGAACCGATGGACGATGCCCGGGAGCCGTACGGTGAAGGGCCTGGTCACGTCGGGTACGCGCACCGGGGCGACCAGCCGGTGGACCAGTTCGACGGACCCGTCGGGGGCGACGTCGTACACCTTCGCGAAGAGCACGAGCCGGTCGGCGGCGTCCCCACTGTTCTGGACCCGTTCCGCCTTCGGGGACGACACCCGCAGCCGGGCGCGGGGCGCGCCCACCACGTCGAGGCCGGCGGTGAGCGGGGCGGAGGTCCAGTCGAGGTGGGTACCGGCGGTGTCGTAGGGGGCGATGTCGGGAAGTCCGGTGAGCCCGGACAGCGAGGTCTCCGAATGGCTGCTGGGCAGCGGCCGGTTGGTGTACTCCGCGGTGCCGGTGACCACGTCCGCGCGGCGCTGTGCCAGGGTGCCGTCGCCCGAGAGGTACAGGGTGCGCGAGGGTACGGGCGGCGCGTCGGCGGTGCCGTAACCGCTCGCCCAGTCGCGGTAGTACGCGAAGGCGGGCCCGGTGTCGGCGGCCTGGCGGCGGAGATGGCGGTCGAACCAGGCGAGGACGCGCCGGCCGACGTAACTCGTCTCCAGGTTGCCCTGGGACAGATCGAGTTCGCCGGGGGTGGCGCCTCCCCCGCTGTGCCCCCAGGCCTGCCAGATCATCTTGACGGGGACGCCGCGCGCCCGGAGGGTGTCGTAGGTGTCGGTGGCCTCGTTCAGGTTGAACAGGGTGTCCGCCTGGCCCTGCACCAGGAGGGTGGGCGCCTCGACCCGGTCGAGGTAGGAGACCGGGGAGACGCCGCGCGTGTAGGCGAGCACGGCCTCGGCCTCGGCGGCCGGGTAGCGGCCGGAGTTGAGGAAGCTGATGGTGTCGCAGGCCTCGGGGGTGAAGTGCAGGCAGTCCAGGGTGCCGAAACGTGACGGGTCGAGGCTGGGGGCGAGCAGGGGCTGCCCCTCGCCCATCAGGTAGAAGCCGTTGGTCCACTGCCATTTGAAGGCGCCCGGGGTGCGGGGCGCGGCGGCTCCTCCCCCGGTGCCGCTTCCCCTGACGGCGTTCCCCGCGTCCTCCGTCACGTTGTTGGGCGCGAGCGAGTAGCCGAGGTCGTTCCAGGTGATGAGGGGGACGAGCGCGTCGACGCGGTGGTCGACGGAGGCGGTGGCGAGTTGGACCGCGCCGCCGTACGAGCCCCCGATCATGCCGACGCGCGGGTCGCCCGCCCCGTCGAGCGTGACGAAGTCGGCCCGGGTGCCGTCGTCGGCCGCCCGGGTGCCCGCGAGGAAGTCCACCAGTCCGGAGGCGGCCTTCCCGTCGGCCCCCGGGGCGTCCAGGGTGATCAGGCAGCCGGACCGGCCGAAGCCGAGGCCGGAGTAGACCAGCCCCACGTAGCCCCGGGCGGCGAAGGCGCGGCCGAGGGCGTCGGTGGAGCCGTCCGACTTGCTGCCCGCGAAGCCATTGGTCGCCAGGACCGCCGGAGCCGGGTGCGCGGCGTCGGCTCCGCGCGGCCGGTAGAGGTCGGCGTCGACGGTGCAGTCGTGGCCGCCCGCGCGCACGGTGAACGTGAGCGGAGTGACGGTGTACGGCTCGTCCGCCGCGCGGGCGGGGACGGACAGGACGAGCGGGGCGGTCAGCGCCGCTGCGGCGAGGGCCGCGAACGGTTTCCCGAACCTGGCGACGACACCTGACACCGCGGACCTCCACACCCAGGGCACCGTGATCACCGGCCGACGCCCGAACAGACCACCGAAACGCCGAAACGCACGGGAAAGAGCCAGGTCGTGTGGTGGACGGAGCGTCGTGCGCCCGGCAGGCGGGACTCTCACCACATGACCTGGGCCATCGACCCGCAGGTGACAGAACGTGTTCATGCTGTGACACGGAGCACACCGGTGTCAACGCTCCCGGCGCCAATTCCCCCGGGGGAGTCGCGGGCCGGAACGCGGAATTGCCGTTGCGCGCGCGCCCGTCCGTCGTGGTTCACTCGCGCGATGAATCTTCTGCTGACAGCGAGCGGCCTGCGCAACGAGACGCTGCGGGGCGCCCTGCGGGACATGCTGGGAAAGCCCTTCGGGTCGGCGAACGTCGTGTACGTCCCCACGGCGTCGACCGCCGAGCCCGGGGACCACGGGTGGCTCCTCGCGGACATGAACCGGCTGCACGGCCTCGGCTGGCGCGAGTTCGACGTCCTGGAACTGAACGGCCTGCCCCGGCGGACGGTGCTCGACCGGCTGCTCCACGCCGACGTCATCCACGTCGGCGGCGGCAACCAGTACCACCTCGCGCGCAGCATCACGGCGGGCGGCCTGGCCGACGGGATCCTGGAGGCGCTGGAGAGCAGGGTCTACGTGGGGATGAGCGCCGGATCGATGATCTTCAGCCAGAACCTCACCGCGCACTCCGCCGACGTCATCGGCGACGCCGGGGACCTCCACGCGCTCGGCGCGACGACCGTGGAACCTCCGTTCGGACTCTTCGACTGGTATCTCAAGCCCCACCTGCACTCGCCGGACTTCCCCGAGCGGGACGACGCCTGGGCCGACCGCATCGCCGCGCGGGCCGGCTTCCCGGTCTGGTTCATCGACGACGACACGGCCGTCCGCGTCCGGGACGACACGGTGGACGTCGTCTCCGAAGGCCGGTGGCGCTTCCACCCCTGACCCGACGCGGGGCGGGGAGCGGCCCGCCGAGCCCGCTCCCCGGCCCGCACCCCGGCCGGGCGCGGCGTTCCGTCAGACGAGTGCGGGAACCTCCACCGTGAGGGTCGCCCGGCCGCCGTCCGCGGGGGCGTCGAGCAGGGCGGGGAGTCCGAGCGGGAGGGTGAGCGTGGTCGGGCCGTGGCCGAATCCCAGCTCCTCGACGACGGGCACCCCGAGGCCGCCGAGCCGGTCGGCGAGCACCGCGCGGACCCTGTCGTACGGTCCGCAGTTCTCCCAGGAACCGCAGACCACCCCGGCGACGCCCTCCAGAGCCCCGGAGCGCAGCAGCCGGGTGAGGATGCCGTCGATGCGGTACGGGTCCTCGGTGACGTCCTCGACGAGGAGGAGGCCGCCCCGGGCCGAGGTGCGGGCGCCGGGGGTGCCGAGGTCGGCCGCGAGCAGACTGACGCAGCCGCCGTAGGTGACGCCCCGGGCCCGGCCCGGGACCAGGGAGGCCGCGGTCTCCAGGCCCAGCGTGCGGACCGACTCGGGTGCGAAGAGGGTGGCGCGCAGGGCGTCCTGGGTGGGTGCGTCCTTGAGGAAGGTCTCGGCGCCGACCATGGGGCCGAGCAGGGTGGAGAACCCGGCGCGCAGGGCGAACGCCTCGTGGAGCACGGTGATGTCGCTGTAGCCGACGAACGGCTTGGGACCGGCCGCGCGGATGGCGGTCCAGTCGAGCAGGTCGACCATGCGGTGCGCGCCGTAGCCGCCCCGGGCGCAGAGGACCGCGTCGACGGACGGGTCGCACCAGGCGTCCTGGAGGTCCTGCGCCCGGTGTTCGTCCGTCCCGGCGAGGTAGCGCAGTTCGGGGTGGACGTCGCGGGCGTGCGGGGTGACGAAGGGATCGAGGTCCCAGCCGCGCAGCAGGTCCAGCCCGGCGTCCAGCCGTTCGGCGGGTACGGGCCCGCTGGGCGAGACGACGGCCACCCGGGCGCCGGGCCTCAGCCGGTGGGCCCGGGTGAGCGGTGCGGGGCCCGTACCGGCGGGGGCCGCGCTCACCGCTTCAGCTCCAGGGCCGGGACGTCGACTCCGTCGATGCCGAAGGTCTGTGCGTACAGGGAGAGTTCGGCCTCCAATGCACGGATCAAGGTGGCCTCCAGCCGGAAGCCGTGGCTCTCCCCCGCGAAGGTGAGATAGGAGTGCGGGATGCCGCGGCCCTCGATCGCGGCGAGGAACCGCTCGCACTGCGCGGGCGGGCAGATCACGTCGTCCAGCCCCTGGAGCAGCAGGAACGGGGTGCGGAGCTTGTCCGCGTGGGTCAGGGGCGACCGGTCCCGGTAGCGGTCGGGCACCTCGGCGAGCGGGCCGACCAGGGACTCCAGGTACTGCGACTCGAAGTCGTGGGTCTCGCCGACCGCCCAGCCGGTGAGGTCGAGGATGGGGTAGCTGATGGCCCCGCAGGCGTAGAGGCCGGTGCTGGTGAGGGAGGCGGCGGCGGTCCAGCCTCCGGCGCTGCCGCCCCGGATCGCGAGGCGGGCTCGGTCGGCGGAGCCCTCGGCCGCCAGTGCCTCGGCGACGGCGGCGCAGTCCTCGACGTCCACGACGCCCCACTGTTCGCGGAGCCGTTCGCGGTAGGTGCGCCCGTAACCGGTCGACCCGCCGTAGTTGACCTCCACGACGCCGATGCCCCGCGAGGTGAAGTAGGCGATCTCCAGGTCGAGGGCGAGCGGGACGCGGCTGGTGGGGCCGCCGTGCGCCCAGACGACGTACGGCGGCAGTTCGCCCTCGGGGCCGGTGTGTCCGGGGTTGCGGGGCGGGTACACCAGTGCGTGGATGTCCCGGCCGTCCGGCCCGGAGAAGGTGCGCTCCTGCGGGCGGGGGTAGTACGCCGGGTCGACGGCGTCGGTGTGCGGTGCGCCGATGGTCCGGGTGTGGCCGGTCGAGGTGTCCAGTTCGACGACCTCGTACCCGGTGTACGGACTCGCGGCCACACCGACGACACGGTCGCCCCGCACGGCCAGGGTCTCGGTCCAGGCGGTCCAGGGACCGGCCACGTCGACGAGTTCGCCGGTTTCCGGGTCGAGCACGCCGAGCCGGGTAGTGCCCGTGCCGTGGATGACGGCGATCAGCCCGTTGTCGAGCTGCCGGAACCAGCGCAGGCCGATCTTCCAGAGCGGTCCGCCGAACTCCTCGCCCCGGCCGGGGCAGAGGGTGCTGGTCGGTACGGCCCCGCCCGCGACGGCGTCGGGCCGGATGCGCTGGAGCTGCCACCAGTCGCTGATGTCGGAGACGAAGAGGAGGGAGCCGTCGCGGTCCCATTCGACCTGGCAGACGGACTCGTCCGTGTCGCCGACGAGCGGCCGGACGCCGGTGAAGGTGCCCTCGTCGGTGACCTCGGCGAGCATCACGACCGTGCCGTCCCACGGCATCCGGGGGTGGTCCCAGGCGATCCAGGCGGCCCGGCGTCCGTCGTGCGAGAGCCGGGGTCCGGTGACGAAGCGGTGGCGGTCGTCGGAGAGTTCGCGTACGGCGGCCCGGTCGTCGGCGGCGGAGCCGTCCAGCGGTACGGCGGCCACCACGCGGCGCACGTCCGAGGCGCCCTCGCCGGTGAACTCCTCCAGGACGCACCAGACCTCGCCGCGGTCCGGGTGGATCTGCGGGTCCACCCAGCGCAGTCCGCCGCCGGTGGCCGAGACCGGGGTGAGCGGCCAGGGGGCGTCGGGGCCGTCCGGGGCGTAGGCGTAGAGCCGCTGGTCGAGGAAGTGCACGAAGACGACGAGCGGGCCCCCCGCGTCGCGGGCGATTCCGGCCCAGGGCTGTCCGCCGTACTCGACGACCCGGCTGCGGGCGTTCCAGGGCGCGGGCAGCACCGTGGTGATCCGGCCCTCCGCGCTCCGGCGCACCAGGGCGCGCCGGCCGCCCTCGGCGGGGCGGGGCTCGGTCCACCAGACCTCTTCGCCGACGGTGCCGACGTACTCGGGTCGGCCGTCGTGCGAGGCGGCGAGCGCCGCGTCGACGGGGGTGGGCCAGGTGCCGTACGGGGCCGGGACCGGGGCGGTGGTGGGCCGGGCCGTGGTGGGCTGGGTGGACGCCATGGATGTTTCCCCCGTCGGTGTCAGGCGCTGCGCAGGTAGTGGTCGAGGACGCGGACGCCGTAGTGCAGGGCGTCCACGGGCACGCGTTCGTCGACGCCGTGGAAGAGCGCCTGGTAGTCGAATCCGACCGGCAGCTTGAGCGGTGAGAAGCCGTAGCCGGTGATGCCGAGGCGGGAGAACTGCTTGGCGTCCGAACCGCCCGACATGGAGTACGGGACGGCGTGCGCGCCGGGGTCGAAGAGTTCGACGGCGGCGCGCAGCTTGGCGAAGGTCGGCGAGTCCACGGGCGCGGTCAGCGGCACCTCGCGGTGGATGAACTCCCAGTCGACGCCGGGCCCGGTGAGCAGGTCCATGGTGGTGTGGAACTCGTCCTCGCCGCCCGGGACCACGCGCCCGTCGATGACGGCGGTGGCGTGGCCGGGGATGACGTTGACCTTGTATCCGGCGTCCAGCTGGGTCGGGTTGCTGCTGTTGCGGACGGTCGGCGCGAACAGGGCGGCGGACGGGCCGAGCTTGCCGAGGAGTTCGTCGACGTCGAAGCCGGGGGCGTCGAGGTCGACGGTGAGTCCGTGCAGCGCGGCGGTCTCGGTGAGCCCGGCGCGCACGGTCGGAGTGAGGCGGACGGGCCAGGTGTACTCGCCGATCCGGGTGACGGCGGCGGCCAGCCGGGTCACCGCGTTGTCGCGGTTGACCTTGGAGCCGTGTCCGGCCCTGCCGTGGGCGGTGAGCTTCAGCCAGCCGGTACCGCGCTCGCCCGCGGCGATCGGATAGAGGGAGAGGCCGTCGCCGGCGTGGAAGGTGAAGGCGCCGGACTCGCTGATGCCCTCGGTGCAGCCTTCGAAGAGGTCCGCGTGCCGGTCGGCGAGGAAGCCGGAGCCGTCGGCGGCGCTGGCCTCCTCGTCGGCGGTGTAGGCGATGACGATGTCGCGGCGGGGGCGGACGCCGGCGCGGGCCCAGCCGCGGACGACCGCGAGGATCATCGCGTCCATGTTCTTCATGTCGACGGCGCCGCGGCCCCAGACGACACCGTCGCGCACCTCGCCGGAGAAGGGGTGCACGGTCCAGTCGGCGGCCTCGGCGGGGACGACGTCGAGGTGGCCGTGGACGAGGAGGGCGTCGGCCGACGGGTCGGTGCCCCCGATGCGCGCCACCACGTTGGTCCGGCCCGGGGTGCGCTCCAGCAGGACCGGTTCCAGGCCGGTGTCCGCGAGGCGTTCGGCGACGTACTCGGCGGCCGGGCGTTCCCGGCAGGTGCCGTCGCCGCTGTTGGTGGTGTCGATCCGGATGAGCTCCGAGGTGAACGTCACCGACTCGTCGAGGGCCTGCTGGTCCACGGACGTCGGGGCGGGCGACTCAGCCATACTGTTCCTCCACTGCGGCCGACACGATCGTCGTGACCGCCTTGAACGTGCGGATCCCCTCGTACATCGTCGCGCTGGTGTACGCGACGCGCCGTTCGCCGGTCTGGGCCACGCCGGGGACGACTGTGGCGGCGGAAGCCAGGTGCTCGGCGTCGAACTCCAGCTCCACGGCGTAGGTTCCCCCGGTGACGGGGTCGTACCGGACGGCGAGCGGCGCGGCCTCGGTGGCCGCCGCGCGGATGTCGGCGGCGGTACGGGCGGGGGTGCGGCACACCGCCGCGTAGCGGGAGACGTAGTCCTTGACGGCGACCTTGCGGGCGTCGGGGGCGTACCCCTGCGCGTCCACGCAGGTCAGGTCGTCGCCGGTGACCAGCACGACGGGGACGCCGTACTCGGCGGCGACGTGCGCGTTCAGCAGTCCCTCGCTGGCGCGCACGCCGTTCAGCCAGACGCCGGTGATCGAGTTGGCCAGGTAGGTGTGGGCGAGGACGCCCTCGGTGCCGGCGCCGGTGTGGTAGCCGACGAAGGCGACGGCGTCGACGTCCCCGTGCTGGATTCCCTCGACCATGGAGAGGGTCTTGTGCCGGCCGGTGATCATCTGGACGCGTTCGTCGAGCTGCTCCAGCAGGAGGTTGCGCATGCTCCAGTGGGCTTCGTTGACGAGAACCTCGTCGGCTCCCCCGTCGTAGAAGCCGAGGGCCGCGGCGTTGACGTCCGAGGTGAACATCGGGCGGCAGCGCTCCCACTGGGGAGCGCCCGGCAGGACGTCACCGGGCCAGGTCACACCGGTGGCGCCCTCCATGTCGGCGCTGATGAGGATCTTCATGCGGCCATACGGTACGCGCCCCGGTCCGCGCCGACCACGGCATTGAGGGGAGCGTCACGTGGCGCGCGGGCGGACCCGCGGCGCCGGTGACCGCCGGTCGGTTCCCGGCCGGTCCTTGCCGGCCGGTCCGTTACGGGGCCGGTCCGTTCCCGGCCGGTCCGTTACGGGGCCGCCCGGATCACCGCCGCGTCACCGCCCTCCCCGACGGCCGGGACGGCCACCGGGCGGATGCGCCGGGGCGGCACGGTGCGGGGATGTCCGGGGCGCTTCCACTCGCGCGGGTAGCCGACGGAGACCTCCTCGAAGGGGACCCCGTCGTACACCGTGGACCGGGGAATGTGGAGGTGCCCGTAGACCATCGCGGCGACGGGGAAGCGGCGGTGCCAGTCGGCGGTCCGTTCGGTGCCGCACCACAGGGCGAACTCGGGATACCGCAGGACGTCCATGGGGGTGCGGACGAGCGGGTAGTGGTTGACCAGGACGAGCGGCATGTCCGGGTCGAGCGCGCCGAGCCGCTCCTCGGTCAGGCGCACCCGCGCCTCGCACCAGGCGTGGCGGCTCTCGTACGGGTCCGGGTGGAGCAGGTACTCGTCGGTGCACACCACGCCCGCTTCGTGGGCGGCGGCCAGCGCCTCCTCGCGGCTGAGTCCGGGGTGGGTGCGGAAGGTGTAGTCGTACAGCAGGAAGAGCGGGGCGACGGTCACGGGTCCGCGCGGTCCCTGCCAGACCGGGTAGGGGTCCTCCGGTGTGACGATCCCGAGGCTCCGGCAGAGTTCCACGAGGTGCTCGTAGCGCTCGACGCCGCGCAGCCGCAGGGGGTCCTTCGCAGGCGTCCACAGCTCGTGGTTTCCGGGCGCCCAGACGACTTTGGCGAAGTTCGAGGCGAGGACCCCGAGGGCCCAGGCGATCTCCTCGGACATCTCGCCGACGTCCCCTGCGACCAGGAGCCAGTCCTCCTCCGTCTCCGGCCGGAGACCGGCGACGATCCGGCGATTCTCCTCGTGCGTCACGTGAAGGTCGCTGATGGCCAGGAGGTTGCCCGGAATCTGCGGCAAGTCGCTTCCTCTCGTCGGCCTCCGGGTGCGGAGGCGGGTGCGTGCCGGTGCGGTGCACCGGTGGCCGGGTCCCCGGAGTCCGCCGTTCGGACCGGGCGGTGGTCGCGGGGGCGTGCCGCCTTCGAAGGCTGGCACGTCCGGCCGCCGGACGTAACCCCTGTCTGGCGTGTCGCGGAGTTCGGACGCCGCACGGCCGACGCGGACGGGCGGGGCGACGGGACGACCGGCCCGCACGGGCGACGCGGACGGGCGGGGCGACCGGCCCTGCGCGCCGCACAGGCGGCTCGGGCATCACCCGCGCAACTCCCGACTCATCGTCAACTTCCGCCCCTGGTCTTGCCAGAGCTCGCCCCAGGCCCTAGCTTCATCGCACCGTTAATCACATTTACCCACTGACTTACGCGCCGACGCGCGCGCCACGGCACCCCCCGCACCCCACTCCCGTACGGCGCCTCCCCCCACCACCGCCCGCGCCGACCGGCACCCCCTCGCCGGAACGCGGGCCCGCCCCCCATGAAGGAGATCCCGTGCGCCCACGCATGCGCGAAACCGCGATCGCCGCCGGACTGGCCCTCGCAGCCGCACTGTCCACCGCCACCGGCACGGCCGCGGCGGGCGGCACTCCCGGCGCCGCCCCGCAGCACGGTTCCACCGTCCAGGCCGAGTACTTCCCCGACCCGGCGGGCGAGGGCCAGCGGGTCCAGGTGCCCGCGGTGTCGCCGTACGCGTCGGCGGCTCCGGCCGGTTCCGCGGCGGCGCGCTCCACCGACGCGGCAGCGGTCACGGACGGCGCGGTCACCGTCCTCTCCCAGACCGGCCCGAGCTCCGCCCGCATGGACGTGGCGATCATCGGCGACGGCTACACCGCCGACCAGCAGGCCGACTTCCTCGCCGACGCCCGCGCCCGGTGGGCGGACGTCACCGCCATCGAGCCCTACCGGAGCTACGCGGGCCTGTTCAACGTATGGGCGGTCGGCGCCGTTTCGGCCGAATCGGGCATCTCGGGCGACCCCTCGGCCGGGGTCGTGAAGAACACCGCGCTCGGCTCGTACTTCTGGTGCTCCGGCACCGAGCGGCTCATCTGCGCGGACCTCGCCAAGGTCAAGACGTACGCCGCCAAGGCCCCCGCGGCCGATCTCGTCGTCGTGGTCTCCAACTCGACGAAGTACGGCGGCGCGGGCTACTCGGGGCTCGGCTCCTCCTACGGTTTCGCCGGGGTCTCCACGCTCTCCTCCGACAACAGCCAGTCCAGCCTGATCGCCGCGCACGAGATAGGCCACTCCATCGGCCTGCTCGCCGACGAGTACACGTACGACACCTACGGCACATACACCGGAGCGGAGCCCGTCGAGCCCAACTCCACCGTCCGCACCGCCGCGCAGCTGACGTCGGCCCAGGCCAAGTGGTACCGCTGGCTCGGCGAGACCGACCCCTCGGGCGGCACCGTCGGTACGTACACGGGCAGTTCGTACTATCCGCAGGGCGTCTACCGCCCGACCGCCGACTCCCTGATGCGGTCGCTCTCCACCAACCGGTTCAATCTGCCGGGCCGGGAGGCCATGATCAGCGGCTTCTACCGGTACGCCTCCTCGCTCACCACGGCCGCCACCGCCACCACGGTGAGCCGCGGCCAGACGGTCACCGTGACCGTCGCTTCCCTGGCGGCGGGCCTCTCCCAGCTCGACCTGCGGTGGTACGTCGACGGCACCGAGGCCACCCAGGCGCGCGGCCTGACAGCCGTGGTGCCGCAGCAGCTCGGCGTCACCGCGGACGGGCGGACGCACACCCTCCAGGCACGCGTCACCGACTCCACGGCCGCGCTGCGCGACCCGGCGGCCAAGACCGCCGCGACCGACACGCTGACCTGGTCGGTGGCCCCCTGACGTGCCGCGGGCGGCGCCCGGCGACGGCACCGCCCGCAGCACCGGCCTGAACTCGCACGGCCTGCCCGGCCACCGCACGGCCCGCCGGGCCCGCGCGGGCGGCGCCGACCGCGCGGATGCGGGAGAGTGGAGGCATGGCACTGCACTGGAAGCTCGTCATCGACAGCAGGAACGCGCCGGTTCTCGCCGACTTCTGGGCCGCCGCGCTGGGCTACGAGGTGGAGGACCCCAGCCCGCTCGTCACGCGCCTGCTGGCCGCCGGACAGCTCGGCGAGGAGGCCGTCACCGAGCACGACGGCCGCAAGACCTTCCGCGGCTACGCCGCGATCCGCCACCCCGACGACCCGTACGACGAGACCAGCGGCGTGGGCGCCGGGCGGCGGCTGCTCTTCCAGGACGTTCCCGAGGAGAAGTCCGGCAAGAACCGCCTGCACGTCGACATCCACAGCGAACCCGGCGGCCTCGACCGGCTGGTCGACCGGCTGAAGGGCCTCGGCGCCACCCCGGTCCGCGAGGTCGACCGGGGCCCGGCCGGACACTGGTGGATCATGCACGATCCGGAGGGCAACGAATTCTGCGCGGCGTAGGCCCTGACCGGCCTTGCCCCACGGGCACTCCTTCCTCCCCCGGCCCCCGGCCGGCCTGGGAAAACGCACCGGTCAAGTGGCAAACTGGCCGCGCGTATTCCATGCCGAGGGGGCCCTTGTGCCGATGATCCGTTCCATCCGTCGGGCGATGAGCCGTGCGCTCCACCGCAAGGTCGATCTGAGCCATCCGGCCCGTTCCCCGCTCGGCAGTTCGGTGGTGAACTGCGTCTCGTACGAGGACGGTGTCCGGCAGCCCCTGACCGGTTCGCCGGAGGAGGCCCTGCGCCGGGTCCGCCGCACCGGGCGCGGCTTCGTCTGGCTCGGCCTCCACGAGCCGGGACCGGAGGAACTCGCGGGCGTGGCCTCGCTGTTCGACCTCCATCCGGTGGCGGTGGAGAGCGCACTGCGCGGGCACCAGCACCCCAAGGCGGAGCCGTACGGGAAGGGGCTGTTCGCGGTCTTCCGGACGTGCGGCTACGTCGACCACGAGCAGTTCACCGCCACCAGCGACGTGGTGGACACCGGTGAGCTGATGGTGTTCACCGGGGACGACTTCGTGATCACGGTGCGGCACGGCCGGCACGGTTCGCTCGGTCCCCTGCGCGAAGCCCTGGAGGCCGACCCGGACCGGCTGCGGCAGGGGCCGGCCGCCGTGCTGCACGCCGTGGCGGACCGGATGGTCGACGCGTACCTGGACGTCGCCGACGCCGTGCAGCACGACATCGACGCGGTGGAGACCGCCGTGTTCAGCGTGGACGCCGGGCGCGGCGAGGCGGGCCGGATCTACCAGCTGAAGCGCGAACTGCTGGAGTTCAAGCGGGCGGTCGCCCCGCTCGACCGCCCGTTGCAGGCGCTCGCGACCCGCCCACTGCCGACGGTACCGCCGGAGATGCAGCCGTACTTCCGTGACGTCGCGGGGCATCTGACCCGGCTGAACGAGCAGATGGCGTCCTTCGACTCGCTGCTCGACTCGGTGCTCCAGGCCCATCTCGCCCAGGTGACCGTCGGGCAGAACGAGGACATGCGCAAGATCACGGCGTGGGCCGCGATAGTCGCCGTGCCGACGATGGTGTGCGGGATGTACGGCATGAACTTCTCGCACATGCCGGAGCTCCGGTGGACTTACGGATACCCGTTCGCACTGGGGCTGATGGCCCTGGCGTGCTTCGCGATCCACCGGGGCTTCCGGCGCAACGGCTGGCTCTGACCCGGGGGTTACTTCCCCGCGTCGGCACCCGTCAGGATGGACTCGATGAGGGCGAGCTCGTCCGCGTCGAAGTCCAGGTTCCGGCTGGCCTCCACGCTGTTCTCCAGCTGGGCGACGCTGCTGGCACCCACCAGCGCCGAGGTGACGCGCCCGCCGCGCAGCACCCAGGAGAGCGCCAGCTGGGCCAGCGACTGGCCCCGCTCCTTGGCCACCGCGTCGAGCGCGCGCAGCTTCTCGACCAGCTTCGGGGTGACGGCGTCCGGCGTCAGGAACGGGCTGGAGCCCGCCGCCCGGGAGCCCTCCGGGATGCCGTCGAGGTAACGGTCGGACAGCATGCCCTGGGCGAGCGGCGAGTACGCGATGGAGCCGGCGCCGACCTCGTCCAGGGTGTCCAGGAGGCCGTCCTCCACCCAGCGGTCCAGCATCGAGTAGCGCGGCTGGTGGATGAGGAGCGGGGTGCCCAGGTCCTTGAGGATGGCGGCGGCCTCGCGGGTCTGCTCCGGCGAGTAGTTGGAGATGCCGGCGTAGAGCGCCCGGCCGGAGCGGACGGCGGTGTCGAGCGCTCCCATCGTCTCCTCCATCGGGGTGTCCGGGTCGGGCCGGTGGGAGTAGAAGATGTCGACGTACTCCAGGCCGAGGCGCCCGAGGCTCTGGTCGAGCGAGGAGAGCAGGTACTTGCGGGAGCCCCACTCCCCGTACGGCCCCGGGCCCATCAGGTAGCCGGCCTTGGTGGAGATGACCAGCTCGTCGCGGAGCCCCACGAAGTCGGTGGCCAGCGAGCGGCCGAGGGCGGTCTCGGCGGAGCCGGGCGGCGGGCCGTAGTTGTTGGCCAGGTCGAAGTGGGTGACGCCGAGGTCGAACGCCCGGCGCAGGATGGCGGCCTGGGTGTCCGGCGTCCGGTCGCCACCGAAGTTGTGCCACAGGCCGAGGGAGAGGGCGGGCAGCAGCAGGCCGCTGCGTCCGGTGCGCCGGTACGGCATGGCGGAGTAGCGGTCGGCGGACGGAAGGTACATACGAAAGGCTCCGCGAGGTCGGTTCTCGGACGAGGCACTCCGGTCCGGGGTGCCAGGGGGCTCCCTCCGCGGCGGGTGTCCGCGCGGGAGGTCCGCCTCCCAGGCTGACGGAGAAAGATCCAGCAGTCCAACGGAAAGTACCTCTGGGATTCATCACCTACAGTGCTCAATCATGGAATTGCGTCAGCTGGAGCACTTCGTCACCGTCGCGGAGGAGCAGCACTTCACCCGGGCCGCCGAGCGGCTCGCCGTCTCCCAGTCGGGTCTGTCGGCGTCCGTACGGGCGCTGGAGCAGGAGCTGCGGACCCCGTTGTTCAGCCGGACGACCCGGTCGGTACGGCTCACGGAGGCGGGGCGGGCGCTGCTGGTGGAGGCGGTGCGGACGCTCGCCGGGGCCCGCGCGGCCCGGGACGCGGTGGACGCCGTACGGGGGCTGCTGCGCGGCACGCTGACGGTGGGGGTCGAGCAGTGCGTGGCGGGGGTCAGTCCGGCGCGGTTGCTGGCGGCGTTCCACCGGGAGCATCCGCACATGGAGATCCGGCTCCGCCAGGAGGGCACGATGAGTCTGCTGGACGGGGTGGCGGACGGTCGCCTGGACCTGGCGTTCGCGGCGACGGTGAGCCCGGTGGAGTGGCGCGGGGAGCTGATTCCGCTGGCGGTCGAGGAGATGGTGGTGCTGTGCGCCGCCGGACACCGGTTCGCCGGGCTGCCCGGGGTCGAGTGGGGTGCGCTGCCCGAGGAGTCGTTCATCGACTTCCACCCGGACTGGGGCCCCCGGCGGGCCGCCGACGCGGCCTTCGCCTCGGCCGGGGTGCGCCGGACGGTGGCCCTGGAGGTGAACGACGTGCACAGCCTGCTGGAGCTGGTCCAGGAGGGGCTGGGCATCGCCGTCGTCCCGCGCCACTTCGCGCGCAAGCCCGAGGCGGCCCGGCTGGTCGCCCTGGACCTGGTGGCGTCGGAGGCGTCCGGCCCGGGGGCCGGGGCGCGA
Organism: Streptomyces sp. NPDC060184; assembly: GCF_042728795.1. Classification (NCBI taxonomy): domain Bacteria; kingdom Bacillati; phylum Actinomycetota; class Actinomycetes; order Kitasatosporales; family Streptomycetaceae; genus Streptomyces; species Streptomyces sp. NPDC060184. The sequence goes on along the minus strand of NZ_JBHWYX010000036.1, from coordinate 47,155 downwards.
CCGGTGCGGTACGAGAGCGTGGTGGTGCTCCCGCCGCAGCGGGCGACGAGCCCGGGGGCGCGGGCGCTGGTGTCGCTGGTGACGTCGGCGCGGGAGCGGGGCGAGGAGTAGCCCCGGAGTCCCGCGCCACACCCGGCCCGGGAGGCCCCGCACCCACGCCCGTGCCGCGCGCCTCCCGGGCCGTCAGTCCTCGTGGCCGAGCTGGAGGTCGCGCTCGGTACGCCCGCCCCCGGCGACCTGGAGCACGGTGGCCACCGGCGGGTAGCCGGCGGCGATCACGGTGTACTCGCCGGAGGAGAGGTCCACGAAGCGGAACGCGCCGTCCGGGCCGGTGGTGAGGGTGTCGACCACGTTGCCCGCGGCGTCGAGCAGGGTGACCCGCGCGTCCTCGACGAGCCGCCCGCCAGAGGCGCGTACGACTCCGCGCAGCACCGCGCCGCCGGCCAGTTCGATGTCCTGGCGGGTCTCGCGGGCGGCCTGCACGCTCACCGGCAGTGCGGCGGGCCGGAAGGCGGCGGCGCTGGCGGCGAGGGTGTACTCGCCCGCGACCAGTTCCGCGATGGTGTAGCCGCCCTCGTGGCCGGTCCGGGTGGAGGCGACGACCTCGCCGCGTACGTCGGTGAGGGTGACGGCCGCCTCGCGGACCGGGGTGCCGTCGGGGGTGAGGACGCGGCCGGTGAGGCGTCCGGCGCCGCCGAGCACGATGTCGAGGGAGACCGGCCGCTCGCCGACGGTGACGCTGACGGCCTGCGGCTGGTGCCCTCCGGCCGCGGCGATCAGGACGTAACTGCCGGAGCCGGGCACGCTCAGCGCGTACCGCCCCTCGCCGTCGCTGGCGCCCCGGCCCACCTGGTGCCCCTGGACGTCGATGAGAGTGAGCGCGGCCCGGGGCACCGTGGTCCCGTCCTGGTGCTGGACCCGGCCGCGTACCGGCACCCCGGCGACGTGGGCGACCACGACGGGCGCGGTCGCGGGGACGGGGACGGTCACGGTGACGGCGGCCGGGACACCACCGGCGTCGGGGACGGTGCGGGCCGCGGGGATCTCGGCGGGCTCGGCGGCGGCTTCGGGGCTGTGGTGGGACACCAGCGGTTTCTCCTTGAGGAAGAAGGCGAGGACGAGACCGGTCAGCAGGACCGGCACCAGGTAGAGGAAGATCCGCGGCATCGCGTCCACGTACGCCTGGATGTACGCGTCGCGCAGCGCAGGGTCCAGCGTGCGGATCAGCTGTGGGGTGACGGACTTCGCGTCGGGCAGACCGGCACCGGAGGGCAGGCGGACCGCCAGCGCGTCCGCGAGGCGTCCGGCGAAGAGCGTCCCGAAGATCGCCGCCCCGACGCTGCCGCCGATCTGCCGGAAGTAGTTGTTGGCGCTGGTGGCGGTGCCGAGATCGGTGGGGCGTACGGAGTTCTGCACCGCGAGCACCAGCACCGGCATGACGAGGCCGATCCCGATGCCGAGCACCGCCTGGGCGAGGCTGTACTCCAGCTGGGACGTGCCGAGTTCGAGGCGGGAGAGCAGCCACATGCCGACCGCGGAGAGGGCGCTGCCGACGATCGGGTGGGCCCGGTAGCGACCCGAACGGGAGATCATCTGCCCGGAGACGACGGAGGCGGCCACGATGCCGCCCATCATCGGGAGCATGAGCAGCCCCGACTCGGTGGCGCTCACGCCGTCGACCATCTGGAGGTAGGTGGGCAGGTAGCTCGCCGCGCCGAACAGCGCCACGCCGATGACGGCGCCGACCAGGCCGCTGACGTTGAAGACGGAGTCGCGGAAGAGCCGCAACGGAATGATCGGTTCTGCTGCGCGGGCCTCGACGGCGACGAAGAGCACCGCGGTGACGACCGCTCCGACGGCGAGCAGCACGATGGTCCGCGATCCCCAGGCGTACTCGGTGCCGCCCCAGCTGGTCAGCAGTACCAGGCAGGTGGAGGCGACGGCGAGCAGCGCGGCGCCCAGCACGTCGAGTTTCGGGCGGACCTTGGGCCGGGGCAGCTTGAGCACGACGGCGATGACGGCGAGGGTCGCCAGTCCGAACGGCACGTTGATGTAGAAGCACCAGCGCCAGGAGACGTGGTCGGTGAAGAACCCGCCCAGGAGCGGTCCCGCCACCGACGCCAGCCCGAAGACCGCGCCGATGAGCCCCATGTACCGGCCCCGCTGCCGGGGCGGCACGATGTCCGCGATGATCGCCTGGACGCCGATCATCAGTCCGCCGCCGCCGATGCCCTGGAGGGCGCGGAAGGCGATCAGCTGGTCCATCGTGCGCGACCAGCCCGCGAGGGCGGAGCCGATGACGAACACGACGATCGCGAACTGGAAGACGCCCTTGCGGCCGAAGAGGTCGCCGAGTTTGCCGTAGAGCGGCAGCACGATGGTGGACGCCAGCAGGTAGGCGGTGACGGCCCAGGACATCTTGTCGAGCCCGTGCAGCTCGCCGACGATCTTCGGCAGCGCGGTGGCGACGATCATCTGGTCGAGGGCGGCGAGCAGCAGAGTGAGCATCAGCCCGAGGAAGACCGTGCGGACCTGACGGGCGTTCACCTCGCCCTCGGCCGCCGTGGGCCCGGACGCGTCGGGCGCCTCGGGTGCCGGGCGTCCGGGCGGCCCGGCCTGCACGGGCAACTCCTCGGTCGGGGTGTCGTCCGGCGGGTAAGCGGGCGGGCGCCCCACCTGGTCCTCCCGGTCCCCCGACCCGTCCGGCCCGCCTTCGACCAGCGTGCTGCCACCCACCACGGAACGCTCCCCTCGTCGCACTGCGCCGAACATTTCTCGCATCAGGCGGGAAGGCGGGGCAAACGACTTCGAGGGGCGTGGACGGCGTGCGCGGAGACGTATCCGCCGGTGGGAGCGGGGTGGGGCGCAGAACAGGTTGCCCTGGAAAACCACTCGTTCCGGTGAGGCGTCCGACGCGCCGAGTGGCGGGTGGCAGGTGGCGCGGAGTGGCCTGGCCGGTGGCGTACGGAGGACAGGGCCGGCGCGCGGACGACGCGGATTGGCGCGGACTGCGCGAACGGCTGACCGGTGGACCGGTGGACCGGGGACCGGCGCGCGGACGGTGGATGGGCCCACCGTCCGGCGACGGGGGTCTACTTGGCGGTCTTCTCGACCTCGGTGGCGAGGTTCTGGAGCAGCTCGTCGTAGATACGGGCGAGCCCCTTGGGGGCGAAGGTCTGTTCGAAGAACCCTCCGATGCCGCCCGCGCCGTTCCAGACGGTGGAGACGACGGCCTTGGAGCGGCCCTCTCCGGCGGGGGTGACGGTCCAGGTGGTGACCATCGAGGAGTTGCGGTCCTTCTCGACCAGCTGGCCGTCGGTCGGCTCGGTCACCTCCAGGAGGCAGTCGCGCACCCGCTTGCTGGTGGCCTGGAGCTTCCAGTGGACGAGGGTGCCCTCACCGTCGCCGCCCTCGCGGACCTCGTACTCGCTGAAGTGCCCGGGCAGCACCTTGCCCCGCACCTCCTTGTAGTCGGCCAGCGCGTCGAACACCGTCTCCGCGTCCGCCGCGATGGTCCGCTCCGTCGTGGCTTCGACCTGCGCCATGGCTGTTCCTCCAGCACTCGGTTGATGAAAGACCCTGACTGAGCCAACCACCCCGGCATGGTCCGCTCAAAATCGGGCCGGTGAACCTCCGGCCGGACCGCGACCTCCATAACCGGCCACGACCTGGCCGGAAGTCGTTCAGGCCCTCGCCGGAAGGGCGCTCCGCACGATCAAGGGAACATATGTTCTATTGTCGGAATCGAGCCACCGAGGAGATGCCGATGCGCTGGGACCACTTGATCGAACAGACCGATGACGCCGCGAACGCCGAGAACACCGCCGACGCCGGAGACGGCGCCGGCCGGGACGCCGGACGGCCGGCCGGGAGCGCGCCGCGGGCCGCCGCCCTCTTCGCCGCCGACGCGGTCACCAGCCGCACGTTCGACACCCCAGAGTTCCGCGGGATGACCTTCCACGAGATCCGCGCCCGCACGCTCGTGAACCGGGTGCCCGGGGCCTCCCGGATGCCGTTCGAGTGGACGCTGAACCCGTACCGGGGCTGCAGTCACGCATGCGTGTACTGCTTCGCCCGCAAGACGCACAGCTATCTGGACCTGGACACAGGGGCCGGTTTCGACTCGCAGATCGTCGTCAAGATCAACGCGGTGGAACTGCTCCGGCGCGAACTGGCCTCACCGCGCTGGCGCGGGGACCACCTCGCGATGGGCACCAACGTCGACTGCTACCAGCGTGCGGAGGGCCGGTACAGCCTGATGCCGGGCATCATCGGCGCCCTGCGCGACTACGCCAACCCCTTCTCGATCCTGACCAAGGGCACCCTGATCCTGCGCGATCTGGACCTGTTGCGGCAGGCCGCCGAGGTGACCGAGGTCGGCGTCTGCGTCTCGGTGGGGTTCGTCGACCGGGAGCTGTGGCGCACGGTGGAACCCGGCACCCCGGCCCCCCTGCGCAGGCTGGAGGCCGTTCGTACCCTGACGGAGGCGGGCATCGGTTGCGCGGTCCTCATGGCCCCCGTCATCCCGTTCCTGGGCGACGGCCCCGACCAGCTGCGGGCCACGGTCCGGGCCGTCGCCGAGGCGGGCGCCACCTCGGTGACCCCGCTCGTGCTCCATCTGCGGCCGGGCGCACGGGAGTGGTTCATGGCGTGGCTGGGCCGCCACCACCCGCACCTCGTCGCACGGTACGAGCGGATGTACGCGGGCGGTTCGTACGCCCCGCACTGGTACCAGCGGCAGATCACCCGGCAGGTGCACGATATCGCCGCCGAGTTCGGCATCGGCCCGCCCGCCCGGGGCGCCGCCCGGCGGATCACCCCGCCCGCACCGTCGGCCGGTGGCACGACCGGGACGGCACCGGGCCCCACCCAGCTCACGCTTCTCTGAGGCGGCATCCGCCGGCGCCTCCCGTACGGATCGCGCGAGGCTCGCGGAACCCTCGGCACGGCGTGCCGCCGAGCAGCCACCACTTCAAGGTGCTGCGCCGCGCCGGCGTCGTCCGCCAGCACTACGAGGGCACGACGAAGCTGGACACCCTGCGCCGCGCGGACCTGGACCGCGCCTTCCCCGGCCTCCTCGACGCGATCATCGAGGCGGCGCTCCGCGAGACCGGGCGGTAGGTGGTGTGCCGCGGATCGAGGCCGGGACCGGACGCCACCCGCCCCCGGTCGTGATCCGGCGGACACCCCCGAGGGTCCCGGGTCCGGCGTGACGCCGACCGGCCGCCCGTACGGGTCAACTCCGGCCGCGCGGTGTCCCTCCGCCGCCGATCGCGGGGAGCATCCGGCCGAGGCTGCGCCCTGAAGCAGCCGCGATCCCTCGCCCCGGGAGGCCGTATGACGAACCGTGCAAAAATCCTGGTCGCCGCTGGTGCGGTGGTCGCCGGTCTGGTGACCGGCGCACCCGCTCCGGCGACAGCCGACACCGGCGCCGCGCCCGCACCGCTGAAGTGGACCTCGTGCGCGACGGAGGCCCGGCCGACGCTCCAGTGCGCCTCGGTCCGGGCCCCGCTCGACCACGCCCGTCCGGACGGCCGCCGGGTCACCCTCGCGCTGACCCGCGTGCCGCACACCGCGAAGACCTTCCAGGGACCGCTGCTGGTCAACCCGGGCGGCCCCGGGGGCAGCGGGCTGAACCTGGCCGGGTTCGTGTCCACCGCGCTGCCCGAGAAGGTCGCCGCCCAGTACGACGTGATCGGCTTCGATCCGCGCGGCGTAGGGAAGAGCACCCCGAAACTCGACTGCGTGCCGGGGTACTTCCGGCCGGTGCGCCCCGCCTCGGTCCCCACCTCCCTCACCGCCGAGCGGACGGTCCGCGACCGGGCCGCCTCGTTCGCCGAGGCCTGCGGGAGCAAGTACGGCGACCTGCTGCCGTACATGGACACGGTGAGCGCCGCCCATGACCTGGACACGATCCGCGAAGCCCTCGGCGCGCGGCGGATCAACTACTTCGGCTACTCCTACGGCACCTACCTCGGTGCGGTCTACGCCCAGCTCCACCCGGACCGGGTGCGGCGGTTCGTGCTCGACTCCGTCGTGGACCCCGAGGGCGTCTGGTACGCGGACAACATCGCCCAGGACTACGCGTTCGAGGCCCGCCACAAGGCCTTCGCCGCCTGGGTCGCGAAGAACGACGCGACGTACCGTCTCGGTACGGACCCCGACGCCGTCGAGGCGGCCTGGTACCGGATGCGGGCGGCGGTCGCCGAGAAGCCGGCCGGCGGCAAGGTCGGTCCCGGGGAGCTGGAGGACACCTTCCTGCCCGGGGGCTACTACAACGGCTACTGGCCGCACCTCGCCGAGGCGTTCGCGTCGTACGTGAACGACGCCGACGGGGATGCGCTGCTCGCCGCGTACGAACGGTTCGGCGAGACCGGCGACGACAGCAACGGCTACTCCGTCTACACGGCGGTCCAGTGCCGCGACGCCGCCTGGCCCCGGGACTGGAGCACGTGGCGCAACGACGCGCGGGACGTGGCCTCGCAGGCGCCCTTCATCACCTGGAACAACACCTGGTACAACGCACCGTGCGCGAGCTGGCCGGTGGAGCCGCTCAGCCCCGTCCGGATCTCCAACGACGCGGTGGAGCCGATGCTGCTCTTCCAGGCCACCGAGGACGCGGCCACCCCGTACGAAGGGGGCCTGAGCATGCATCGCAAGCTCAAGGGCTCCCGCCTGGTGGTGGAGGAGGGCGGCGGGAACCACGGCATCACCCTGAGCGGCAACACCTGCCTCGACACCTATCTGTCGGAGTACCTCGCGAGCGGCGCCGTACCGACCGGGACCGGCGGCGCGGACGCGGACGCCGTCTGCACGGCCCGCCCGGACCCGAAGCCGCTGCCCGCCGGGAAGGCGCTGCGCGCGACGGACAGCGGGACCACCTCGGGCACCGGCGGCGGAACCCTGCACGGGCTGCTCGGCTTCCGGGGCTGACCGGTGCGCGGACCCGGCGGCGGCACGGGCGTCGCCGGGGACGCGCGGTCAGGGCGTGGCCGTCGGCGCCCCGGTCACCGGCAGTCGGCCGAGGGCGTGGGCGGCGGCGCCGGAGAGCCTGGGGTGCGGCAGCGCCGACTCCAGTACGGGCCGGGCCCGGTCGTCCCCGAGCCGCCCGAGCCCTTCGACGCACGCGAGCGCCACCCGCCAGTGCGGCTCCTCGGACGCGAGCAGCCCCTCCAGGGTCGCGATCAGCGCGGGAGCGGACTCGGGGGCGCGCAGGGCGGTCAGCAGGCGCACCGGGTGGAGGGCGTACGCGGAGCGCAGGGGGTTGGTGGCGAGCGCTGCGGCGGCGCGGGGCGTGCGCGGGTCGCGCAGCGCGGTGAGGGCGTGCGCGGCGGCGGCGCAGCGCTCGGGGTCGCGGTGGTTGAGCAGCAGCACGAGGGCCTCGAAGGCCCGGCGGTCCCCGGCGCAACCGAGCCGGAAGGCGGCGAGTTCCCGGGCCCAGAGGGGGCGGCCGGGTTCGACGAGCACCCGGGCGATCTCCTCCCGGTCGTCGGTGGCGGCGAGCCGCGCGCACTCCGCCGCGCCCGCCGCGCCCGCTTCGCCCCGCAGCCGGTCCGCGAGCACCTCCGCGGGCGATTCCTCGGGCGGACCCGGAAGCGCATGCCGGGGCGAATCCGGATCCGAGTCGCCCTCGAGCGGCCCCGGACCGCAGTCCTTGAGCGGATCCGTACCCACGTCCTTGCGCGGATCCGGCAGTGGGTCCGTGCGCCCGGTGGGCGCGTCCGTGCACGCCTTCGACTCCTCGTCCATGACGCTCAGCGTATCTTCGGACACGCTCCGTGCGGAGGGCGCACGCATGCGCACACACGGCCAACTGTGAGCCAGGGCACAAGGGTTCCGGGCTGGCGCGCTCATTACCCGGCAGTTACTCTCATGTGAGCGGGGCACTCCCCCGCAGGCTCCGGTGGCCTGGTGACGCAGCCATCCGGAGTGCATGTCGGTTCGGCGGTCTTCGCGAGACGCGAAAGCCTCCGTGTGACGCGACCCGGGACAGGGTCCGTCCCCTTCTCCGGGCCGGGACGCGTTCCCGCAGCCCGGCCCCGTACGCCTCGTAAGGGTCGTGCGCCCCGTCGACCCGTACACGTCGTACACCTCGTACGTCCACCTCGTACACCTCGACACGCCTTCCGCACGCGCGCGTTCCTTCGCCCCTCGTGCGCGCCGTGTTCCCTCACAGTCGTCACTCACCCTGGAGTCCCGTGATGGACACCCCGTTCACCACCATCGCCGTCGTCGGCCTCGGCACCATGGGCACCGGCATCGCCGAGGTCCTGGCCCGCGCGGGCCGCGAGGTCATCGGCATCGACATCGACCAGGCGGCGGCCCGCCGCGCGGTCGCCTCGCTGGAGGCCTCCACCGCCCGTGCCGTGCGCCGGGAACGTCTCACCGAGCGGGAGCGCGGTGACGTCCTCGCCCGTTTCCGAACCTTCTCCGACCTGTCGGCCGCCGCCGACGCCGAGCTCGTCATCGAGGTGGTGCCGGAGTCGTACGAGATCAAGCAGCAGGTGATCCGGGAGCTGGACGCGGTGGTCGCGCCGGGCGCGATCCTGGCGACCGGCACCAACGCCCTCTCCGTGACCCGGCTGGCCGCCGAGTCGCTGCGGCCGGAGCGGGTCCTCGGGCTCCACTTCTTCAATCCGGCACCGGCGATGAAGCTCGTCGAGGTGGTCTCGTCGGTGCTGACCGCCCCGCCCGCCGTGGAAGCCGTGACCGCGCTGGCCCGGGAGCTGGGCAAGGAGCCCGTCGCGGTCGGCGACCGCCCGGGGTTCGTGGCGGACGGCCTGCTCTTCGGCTACCTCAACCAGGCCGCCGCCATGTACGAGGCGAACTATGCCTCCCGGGAGGACATCGACGCCGCGATGCGGCTCGGCTGCGGGCTCCCGATGGGGCCGCTGGCACTCCTCGACCTGATCGGCATCGACACCGCCCGCACGGTGCTGGAGGCCATGTACGCGGCCTCGCACGACCGGCTGCACGCGCCCGCCCCGGTGCTCGGGCAGCTCAGCGAAGCGGGGCTGACCGGCCGCAAGGCGGGCCGCGGCTTCTACACGTACGCGGCGCCGGGCAGCCAGGAGGTGGTCCCGGACGCGCGCACGCCGCACGGGTCCGCGTCAGGCGTCCCCGGGCGCACGGTCGCCGCCGTCGGGGTCGCGGGCTCGGGCACGATGGCGTCCGGCATCGCCGAGGTCTTCGCGAAGGCCGGGTACGCGGTGGTACTGGCCGCGCGGTCCCAGGAGAAGGCGGACGCCGCCAAGGGCCGGATCGCGGCGTCCCTGGAGCGTTCGGTCGCCAAGGGGCGGCTGACCGCCGAGGCCCGGGACGAGACGCTCGCCCGGATCGCTCCGGCCGGATCGCTCGACGCGTTCGCCGAGGTGGATCTCGCCGTGGAGGCGGTCGCCGAGGACCTGCTGGTCAAGCAGCAGCTCTTCGCGACGCTGGACAAGGTGTGCAAGCCGGGCGCGGTGCTCGCCACCACCACCTCCTCGCTGCCGGTCGTGTCCGTGGCGCGGGCCACCTCCCGGCCGGGGGACGTGGTGGGGATGCACTTCTTCAACCCGGCGCCCGCGATGAAACTGGTCGAGGTGGTCCGCACGGTGCTGACCGCCGACGACGCGCACGCCACCGTGCGGGAGGTCTGCGCGAAGGTGCGCAAGCACCCCGTGGACTGCGGCGACCGGGCCGGTTTCATCGTCAACGCGCTGCTCTTCCCGTACCTCAACAACGCGATCAAGATGGTGGAGGAGCACTACGCGACGCTGGACGACATCGACGCCGCGATGAAGCTCGGCGGCGGGTATCCGATGGGCCCGTTCGAGCTGCTGGACGTGGTCGGGCTGGACGTCTCCCTCGCCATCGAGAAGGTGCTGCACCAGGAGTTCCGCGACCCGGGGCTGGCCCCGGCGCCCCTGCTGGAGCACCTGGTCGCGGCGGGCTGCCTGGGCCGCAAGACCGGGCGCGGCTTCCGCGAACACACGCGGCGCTGATCCCGTCCCCCGAGGTGGTGTCCGGCCGGCCGGGAACGTCCTTGATCGCCAGGACACCACCTCGGGCGCGCTCCCCCGCACCCATGGAGTACGTTCACACCATGTCCCAGCCCGCCAGGTCACCCCGTGCCACCGCCGCCTCCGACGCCCCGGAGAGCACGGCAGTCACCCGTGCTGCCGCCCAACGACTGAAGATGCGCCGCGAGTTGGCCGCCGCGGCCATGGAACTCTTCGCGACGAAGGGGTACGAGGGCACCACCGTCGACGAGATCGCGGGCGCCGCGGGGGTGGCCCGGCGGACCTTCTTCCGGCACTTCCGGTCGAAGGAGGAGGCGATCTTCCCGGACCACGACGACACCCTGGTGCGGGCCGAGGCGGTCCTGAACGCGGCCCCCTCCCACGAGCACCCGCTCGACACGGTGTGCCGGGGGATCAAGGAGGTCATGAAGATGTACGCGGCCAAGCCCGCCGTCTCCGTGGCCCGCTACAAGCTCACCCGCGAGGTCCCGGCGCTCCGCGAGGCCGAGATCGCTTCGGTGGCCCGCTACGAACGGCTGTTCACGCGCTACCTGCTGGGCCACTTCGACGAGCGCGACAGCCATGTCGGCAACGACGACCCGCTGCTGGCGGAGGTCGCCGCGTCGGCCGTGGTGACCGCCCACAACCACGTGCTGCGGCGCTGGCTGCGCGCGGACGGCAAGGGCGACGTGGAGGACCAGCTCGACCACGCCTTCGCCATCGTCCGGGAGACCTTCGGCACCGGTACGGGCATCGGCGCGGGCCGGATCGCCGGCACCGAGCCCGCGAAGCCCGCGGCGCCGCCCGCCGCCTCGGTGACCGCCGACGGCGAGGTGCTGGTCGCGGTGGCGCGGACGGACGCCCCGCTGGACGAGGTCATGCGGACGATCCAGCAGGCGCTGAAGGAGCGCTGAGGCGCGGGCCCGCCGCCTGCGGGAGGCCACCGGGCCGGGCAGGCCACCTCAGGCGGGCTCGGGCAGTCCGGGCCCGCCGCCGACGGCCGCCGGGGACTCCCACGGCGGGGGCAGGAAACCCTCGCTCCAGCCCGCCAGCGCGTCCGCGTCGACGCAGACGATGCCGCAGGCCGCCGCGTACTCGGCGGCGGGCGCGGTGAACTCACCGGTGGTCACCACGAGTGCGGCGTCGGCCCCGTGGACCGCGTAGCAGGTCCCGCCGAACCGCTGGAGGTCCTGCGAGCCGACCTTGTTGACGGGCCCGTAGCGCTTGCACTGGACGACGAGGCGGCGGCCGTCCGGGGCGGTCGCGAGCACGTCGGCGCCGAGGTCCCCGGCACCGCCCACCCGTTCGACGTCCCGGCAGCCGTCACGTCGGCAGAGCTCCGCCACGGCCTCCTCGAAGGCGTACGGGTCGAGGGCCGCGAAGTCCACGGGATCCGGCCCGTACACCGGCTCCGTCATGAGCACCGGCTCGGGCTCCGCCATGAGCACCGGCTCGGGCTCCGCCATGAGCACCGGCTCGGGCTCCGTAACGAGCGCCGGCTCGGGCCCGGCGACGGGCACCGGATCGGGCCGCTCCGCCGCGGCCACCGCCTCGTCGATCTCCGCCAGCGCGGTGTCCACCAGCTCCTCCGCCGCCTCGGTCACGGCTGCCGCCAGCCGGGCGGCACGCCTGCGCCGGTGACGTCGGCGCAGCACGAGGACCGCGCCCGCGACGACGAGGAGGGCGAGCGCGCCCCGGAGGGCGGGGTGGCCGCCGACGCTCCCCCAGGCGTCACGGAGCAGCATCCCTCCGACTGCGAGGAGGAGCGCGGCGAGGGCGAACCCCACCGCTGTGCGCCGGAGGCTGAAGTCCCCGCGGCGCGTCCGTGCGCGCCCGCGTATCGCTGTCGGCATCCCGTCCGTCCCCCTCGTCCCGTCCGCGCGCCCCGCGTGGCGAGGCGCAAGATCATCTCCTCCGGCGTCTGCCCGGATCGGGGTGATCGACGCGGGCGCGGCCGAAATTCGCTCGCCGGGTCCATCGCCGTGTGATCGGGTACGCCGATGATGACGTCCGAGCGACTCCTTGCCCTGTTCGATCACGAGATGCGGGAACACGCCCGCCCCGACGGCCCCGGCGCACGGGTGGAGCGGGACGGTCCGGTGGTCCGCCAGAGCGGCGGCGACGACGCCTGGAGCGCCGTCGTGTGGTCCTCGCCGGCGCTCGACGAGGAGGGGGCCGACGCGGCGGTCGCGGCGCAGGTCGCGTACTGCCTGGCACGCGGTGTCACCTCCTTCGAGTGGAAGCTCTACAGCTACGACCGGCCCGCCGATCTGGGCGAGCGGCTGCGGGCGGCGGGGTTCGTCCCGGAGCCGCCCGAGACGCTGATGGTGGCGGCGGTGGCGGACCTGCCGGCCGATGCCGGGCCGCCCGCGGGGGTCGAGCTGCGCGAGGTGCACGACGAGGCGGGGGTGTTGCTGATGGCCGAGGCGCACGAGGCGGCGTTCGGCACGGACTCCTCGTGGCTGCGCGACCACATGCTGGCCCGGCTGGCGGCGGCGCCGGAGGAGTTCTTCGGGGTGGTGGCCCTGGCGGACGGGATGCCGGTGAGTTCGGCGCGGCTGGAGCTGTACCCGGGCACCTCCTTCGCGGGGCTCTGGGGCGGCGGGACGCACCCGGAGTGGCGGGGGCGCGGCATCTACCGGGCCCTGGTGGCGCACCGGGCCCGTACGGCCGCCGCGCGCGGGGTCCGGTACCTCCAGGTCGACGCGTCCGCGGACTCGGCGCCGATCCTGGCGCGGCTGGGCTTCACGGCGCTCGCCACGACGACGCCGTACGTGTACCGCATCGCGCCGTAGTCCTTCTCCTGCGGGACAGACCGCACCAGAACGCCCATCGTGTTGCTCATGCGTGCCGACCGGATGACAGCTGAGAGAAATTTCTGGCACTCGGTGCCTTGTCAGCTGTCACGCAGTGCCATACGTTGAAAGTGTCCGGGCGGCCGGCGTACCGGGAACTCGACGTACGCCGGCTGTCCCCGAGGGCCCACCGTGCCCGCGCGCCCGGACGCCTGCGTCACAGGCACCCTTCCGCTCCACCGAGCACGCCGCGCACCACCCGCCGAACCGACGGCACACCTCCAGACCGCACCGCTCCCTGTCCGCAGGGACCACCGAAGCGTTCCTCACCAGCGTTCCCCTGGCTCTCGGCCCGTTCGAGCAGGGGAGACACCACCCGCCGGAGGCATCACCGTGAAGGACATCCTGGACGCGATCCAGTCGCAGGAAAGCACCGCAGCCGACTTCGCGGCGCTGCCCCTCCCCGAGTCGTACCGCGCGGTGACCGTGCACAAGGACGAAGCGGGAATCTTCGAGGGGCGGGCCACCCGCGACAAGGACCCGCGCGAATCGCTCCACCTCGACGAGGTCCCGGTGCCCGAACTCGGCCCGGGCGAAGCCCTGGTCGCCGTCATGGCCAGTTCGGTGAACTACAACTCCGTCTGGACCTCGATCTTCGAGCCGGTCTCCACCTTCGGCTTCCTGGAGCGGTACGGCCGGCTCAGCGAGCTGACCAAGCGCCACGACCTGCCGTACCACGTCATCGGCTCCGACCTCGCGGGCGTCGTGCTGCGCACCGGACCCGGCGTGAACGCCTGGCACCCGGGCGACGAGGTCGTCGCGCACTGCCTCTCCGTCGAACTGGAGTCGTCCGACGGCCACAACGACACGATGCTCGACCCCGAGCAGCGCATCTGGGGCTTCGAGACCAACTTCGGCGGCCTCGCCGAGATCGCGCTCGTCAAGTCCAACCAGCTGATGCCCAAGCCCGCCCACCTCAGCTGGGAGGAGGCAGCGGCCCCCGGCCTCGTCAACTCGACCGCGTACCGCCAGCTGGTCTCCCGCAACGGCGCCGGCATGAAGCAGGGCGACAACGTCCTGATCTGGGGCGCCAGCGGCGGACTCGGCTCCTACGCCACCCAGTTCGCGCTGGCCGGCGGCGCCAACCCGATCTGCGTCGTCTCCAACGACCAGAAGGCGGAGATCTGCCGGAAGATGGGCGCCGAGGCGATCATCGACCGCAGCGCCGAGGGCTACCGGTTCTGGAAGGACGAGAGCCACCAGGACTCCCGCGAGTGGAAGCGGTTCGGCCAGCGCATCCGCGAACTGACCGGCGGCGAAGACGTCGACATCGTCTTCGAGCACCCCGGCCGCGAGACCTTCGGCGCCTCCGTCTACGTGACCCGCAAGGGCGGCACCATCGTCACCTGTGCCTCCACCTCCGGGTACACCCACGAGTACGACAACCGCTACCTGTGGATGTCGCTCAAGAAGATCGTCGGCTCGCACTTCGCGAACTACCGCGAGGCATGGGAGGCGAACCGACTGGTGGCGAAGGGGAAGATCCACCCGACGCTCTCCCGCGTGTACACGCTGGAGGAGACCGGCCAGGCGGCCCACGACGTCCACCGCAACGTCCACCAGGGCAAGGTCGGCGTCCTCGCGCTGGCCCCGCGCGAGGGCCTGGGCGTGCGCGACGAGGAACTGCGCGCGAAGCACATCGACGCCATCAACCTGTTCCGCGACACCTCCGCGGAACCGGCCGCCGCCCCTTCCCGCGAGAACGTCTGAGGTCTCCCGATGACCGAACGTCACAAGGACCGCCCCTGGCTCATGCGGACGTACGCGGGCCACTCGACGGCCGAGGCGTCCAACGAGCTCTACCGGCGCAACCTCGCCAAGGGCCAGACCGGTCTCTCCGTCGCCTTCGACCTCCCCACCCAGACCGGTTACGACCCCGACCACGTCCTCGCCCGCGGCGAGGTCGGGCGGGTCGGGGTGCCGGTCTCCCACCTCGGCGACATGCGCCGGCTGTTCCAGGACATCCCGCTGGAGCGGATGAACACCTCGATGACGATCAACGCCACCGCGATGTGGCTGCTGGCGCTCTACCAGGTCGTCGCCGAGGAGCAGGGCGCCGACCCGGGCGCACTCCAGGGCACCACGCAGAACGACATCGTCAAGGAGTATCTCTCGCGCGGGACGCACGTCTTCCCGCCCGGGCCCTCCCTGCGGCTGACCACCGACATGATCACGTACACGGTCAACCACGTCCCCAAGTGGAACCCGATCAACATCTGCAGCTACCACCTCCAGGAGGCCGGGGCGACACCCGTCCAGGAGATCGCGTACGCCATGTCCACGGCGGTCGCCGTGCTGGACGCGGTGCGCGACTCCGGGCAGGTACCCCCGGAGGGGTTCGGCGCGGTGGTGGGGCGCATCTCCTTCTTCGTGAACGCGGGCGTCCGCTTCGTCGAGGAGATGTGCAAGATGCGCGCCTTCGGCCGGATCTGGGACCGGATCGCCCGAGAGCGGTACGGCATCACCGACCCCAAGCAGCGGCGGTTCCGCTACGGCGTCCAGGTCAACTCCCTCGGCCTCACCGAGGCGCAGCCGGAGAACAACGTCCAGCGCATCGTGCTGGAGATGCTGGCCGTCACCCTCTCCAAGGACGCCCGCGCCCGCGCGGTGCAACTCCCCGCGTGGAACGAGGCGCTGGGGCTGCCGCGCCCCTGGGACCAGCAGTGGTCGCTCCGCATCCAGCAGGTCCTCGCGCACGAGAGCGACCTGCTGGAGTACGAGGACATCTTCGACGGCTCGCGGGTGATCGGGGCGAAGGTGGACTCGCTCGTGGAGGAGGCGCTGGAGGAGATGGACCGGATCGAGCAGATGGGCGGCGCGATGGCGGCCGTCGAGTCCGGTTACCTCAAGTCCGAGCTGGTCGCCTCGCACGCCGCGCGGCGTGCCCGGATCGAGAGCGGCGAGGAGAAGATCATCGGCGTCAACGTCCACGAGGCGACCGAGCCCAGCCCGCTCACCGCCGACCTGGACGGCGCGGTCATGACGGTCGACCCGGAGAACGAGGCGCGGGTGGTGGCCGCCCTGCATGCCTGGCGGGACGGCCGCGACGAGGCGCGCGCCACCGAGTCGCTGGCGGCCCTGAAGAAGGCCGCCGCCGGTACGGAGAACCTGATGGCGGCGACCGTCGAGTGCGCCCGCGCGGGGGTGACCACCGGGGAGTGGTCCTGGGCGCTGCGGGACGTGTTCGGCGAGTTCCGGGCACCGACCGGGGTCTCCTCCGCGCCGGTGGCCGTGACCGCCGAGCCGGGCACCCCGCTGGCGGCGGTCCGCGCGAAGGCGGCCCGTACCGCCGAGGACCTCGGCTGCGGGCGGCTGCGGCTGCTGGTCGGCAAGCCGGGTCTCGACGGGCACTCCAACGGCGCCGAGCAGATCGCCGTACGCGCGCGCGACGCCGGTTTCGAGGTGGTCTACCAGGGCATCAGGCTGACGCCCGAACAGATCGTCTCCGCCGCGCTGGCCGAGGACGTGCACTGCGTGGGCCTGTCGATCCTCTCCGGCTCGCACGCCGAGCTCGTCCCCGACGTGCTCCACCGGCTGCGCGAGGCCGGCGCGGACGACGTCCCGGTGATCGCCGGCGGGATCATCCCGCCCGCCGACGCCGCGGCTCTCGTCCGGGCCGGGGTCGCCGCCGTCTTCACCCCGAAGGACTTCGGTATCACGGAGATCATCGGCCGTATCGTCGACGAGATCCGCAAAGCCAACGAGCTCGACCCTCTGGAGGTCCCCGCATGACCACGCCCACGCCCGTGAACCGGCTGCGTCCCCGCCGCTCGTGCCTGGCGGTGCCCGGTTCCAACCCGCGCTTCCTGGAGAAGGCCCAGGGACTCCCGGCCGACCAGGTCTTCCTCGACCTGGAGGACGCCTGCGCGCCGCTCGCCAAGGAAGGGGCGCGGCACACCATCGTCGACGCGCTCAACAAGGGCGACTGGACCGGCAAGACCCGGGTGGTGCGGGTCAACGACTGGACCACGCACTGGACGTACCGGGACGTCATCACCGTCGTCGAGGGCGCCGGGCCGAACCTCGACTGCATCATGCTGCCGAAGGTCCAGGACGCCGAGCAGGTCGTCGCCCTGGATCTGCTGCTCACCCAGATCGAGAAGACGATGGGCTTCGAGGTCGGCCGGATCGGCATCGAGGCGCAGATCGAGAACGCCAAGGGCCTGGTGAACATCGACACCATCGCGGCGGCGTCGCCCCGGCTGGAGACGCTGATCTTCGGCCCGGCCGACTTCATGGCGTCCATCAACATGAAGACCCTGGTCGTCGGCCAGCAGCCGCCCGGCTACGGCGCCGACGCGTACCACTACATCCTGATGCGCATCCTGATGGCGGCCCGTACGCACGACCTCCAGGCGATCGACGGACCGTTCCTGCAGATCCGTGACGTGGACGCCTACCGCGAGGTGGCCGGCCGCGCCGCGGCGCTGGGCTTCGACGGCAAGTGGGTGCTGCACCCGGGCCAGGTCGACGCGGCCAACGAGGTCTTCTCGCCGTCGCAGGAGGACTACGACCACGCCGAACTGATCCTCGACGCCTACGACTGGTGCACCTCGGAGGAGGGCGGCAAGAAGGGTTCGGCGATGCTCGGCGACGAGATGATCGACGAGGCCAGCCGCAAGATGGCGCTGGTCATCGCCGGCAAGGGGCGGGCGGCCGGGATGCGGCGCACCTCGAAGTTCGAAGCCCCGGAGGCCTGACCATGCAGTTCGGACGCACCTTCGAGGAGTTCGAGGTCGGCGCGGTCTACAAGCACTGGCCCGGAAAGACGGTCACCGAGTACGACGACCACCTCTTCTGCCTGCTGACCATGAACCACCACCCGCTGCACATGGACAGCAACTACGCCGAGAACACGACCGACTTCGGCAAGAACGTGGTCGTCGGGAACTACGTCTACTCGCTGCTGCTGGGCATGTCGGTGCCGGACGTCTCGGGCAAGGCCATCGCCAACCTGGAGGTGGAGTCGCTGCGCCACGTCGCGCCCACCTTCCACGGCGACACGATCTACGGCGAGACCACCGTGCTCGACAGGACGCCGTCGAAGTCGAAGAGCGACCGGGGCATCGTGTACGTCGAGACCCGGGGCTTCAAGCAGGACGGCACCGTCGTCTGCGTCTTCCGGCGCAAGGTGATGGTCCCCACGCAGGAGTACATCGAGGCGCGCGGCGGCGAACAGCCCGGCCGCCCCACCCCCGCCAACTAGAGCGAAGTCACAGGAGAAGCCGTCATGAGCCGACTCGCCCGGACCGCCGGTCTGACCGACGTCCAAGAGGAAATCCTCTCCACCGTGAGGGACTTCGTCGACAAGGAGATCATCCCGGTCGCGACCGCCCTGGAGCACCGCGACGAGTACCCGACGGAGATCGTCGAAGGGCTCAAGGAGCTGGGCCTGTTCGGGCTGATGATCCCGGAGGAGTACGGCGGGCTGGGCGAGTCGCTGCTCACGTACGCGCTCTGCGTGGAGGAGATCGCGCGCGGCTGGATGAGCGTGTCCGGGATCATCAACACGCACTTCATCGTGGCGTACATGCTCAAGCAGCACGGCACGCAGGAGCAGAAGGACACCTTCCTGCCGCGCATGGCGCTGGGCGAGGTGCGGGGCGCCTTCTCGATGTCGGAGCCGGGTCTCGGCTCGGACGTGTCGGCGATCACGTCCAAGGGCGTGCGCGACGGCGAGGAGTACGTCCTCGACGGACAGAAGATGTGGCTCACCAACGGGGGCACGTCGACCCTGGTGGCGGTCCTGTGCCGGAGTGACGAAGGACACCCCGAGGGGACACCGCCGCACAAGTCGATGACGACCTTCCTGGTGGAGAAGGAGGCCGGCTTCGGGGAGGTCAGGCCCGGCCTGACCATCCCGGGGAAGATCGACAAGATGGGTTACAAGGGGGTCGACACCACCGAACTCATCATGGACGGACTACGCATTCCGGCCAATCGGGTCCTCGGCGGCAGCACCGGCCGAGGGTTTTACCAAATGATGGACGGAGTCGAGGTCGGCCGGGTGAACGTGGCGGCGCGTGGCTGCGGCGTCGCTCAACGTGCATTCGAATTGGGCGTTTCGTACGCCCAGCAGCGTCAAACTTTCGGAAAGCCGATCGCCCAGCACCAGGCCATCCAGTTCAAATTGGCCGAAATGGCCACCAAGGTCGAAGCGGCGCATGCGATGATGGTAAACGCGGCCCGCAAAAAGGACTCCGGGGAACGTAACGACCTGGAGGCAGGGATGGCGAAGTACCTCGCCTCCGAATACTGCAAGGAAGTCGTCGAGGACGCCTTCCGCATCCACGGCGGCTACGGCTTCTCCAAGGAGTACGAGATCGAGCGCCTCTACCGCGAGGCACCGATGCTGCTGATCGGTGAGGGTACCGCCGAGATCCAGAAAATGATCATTGGCCGCCGACTCCTGGAGGAGTACCGCTTGCAGGGTTGATCGTCCCTTTAGGGGCGATTTGGCCGCGAAGAAGATCACATCCAGTGACCCTGGAGCGTGGTCCCGGAGCGGTCCGACTCGGCTGCTGGCTTGCCCAGTTGTGGCCACCAACCGATAGCATCGACGGAAAGCCGCCGTCCCCCGTTGCCAGCGCGGCATCATCCGCTACGAAGGTCATTCATGCCCGACAGCCTTACCTCCGCACACCGCGGCGGGGTCCGCATCGCTCGCGGAGCATCGCCGTGGCTCCTCCCGACCGTCGCCACCGCGGCGCTCAGCCTGACCCGGGCGCGCAAGTCCGGCCGCTGGGCCGCCGTCGCCGTGCCCACCACCGCGCTCGCGGCCGGCATGCTGTGGTTCTTCCGCGACCCCGAGCGCGAGATCGCGCAGGGCCGGGTCATCTCCCCGGCCGACGGCGTGGTGCAGAGCATCATGCCGTGGAAGGACGGGCGCACCCGCGTCGCGATCTTCATGAGCCCGCTCAACGTGCACGTCAACCGCGCTCCGCTGGCCGGTACCGTGACGTCGGTCGAGCACGTCCCGGGCGGGTTCGTCCCGGCGTTCAACAAGGAGAGCGAGAACAACGAGCGCGTTGTCTGGCACTTCGACACCGAGCTCGGCGACATCGAGATGGTCCAGATCGCCGGCGCGGTCGCGCGTCGCATCGTGCCCTACATCCCCCGGGGCACGAAGGTCGAGCAGGGCGAGCGCATCGGTCTGATCCGCTTCGGTTCGCGCGTCGACATCTACCTGCCGGAAGGCGTCGAGGTCGCGGTCGAGGTCGGCCAGGCCACCACCGCGGGGGTGACTCGAATTGACCGTGATTGATCCGGACACCCAGGCCGACTGGGTGCCCGAGGCGGCCGAGGAGGGTGACGGAGACGGCACCCAGGACATGCCCCTCTCACTGCGCCTGTCGATAGCGGACACCCTCACGCTCGGCAACGCCACCTGTGGGTTCATGGCGGTGTACTTCACCACCACGGGCATTCTGATCCCGCACCTCACGGGCAGTGACGAGTCGGGCATGGCGCGTCACTCCGCGGCCACCGCGGTGATCCTGATGCTGCTGGCGGCCGTCTTCGACCTCTTCGACGGTCTGGTGGCCCGCAAGCTGCGGTCGTCGCCGATGGGCGCGGAGCTGGACAACCTCTCCGACCTCATCAGCTTCGGCCTCGCGCCGGCGTACTTCGTCCTGGTCTACGGGATGGTCGCGGACGACGCGCACCAGCGCGTCTCGGCGCTCGCGGCGATCGTGGTGCTGCTGGCGGTGGTGCTGCGGCTTGCGCGGTTCTCCTGCGTGACCTTGAAGGACGGCATGTTCCAGGGCATGCCGAGCCCCTTCGGAGCGCTCACGGTCGTCTCGATCGTGCTCCTGGAGCTGCCCTTCGTGCCCACGCTCCTCGCCATCGTCGGGGTGGCGTGGCTGATGGTCAGCCGGGTCGAGTACCCGAAGCCGCGGGGCGTGCTCGCGGTGGCGATGCTCGGCTGGATCGTGGCCGCGATGGGGCTCCTGGTCGCCTGGGCGTTCGACGCCCCCGGCGGGCAGCTGCTCCTCCAGACCGGCTGCGCGCTCCAGGTCGTGCTGGGCGCGGTGATCCCGCTCTTCGCGACCGCGCGGCGGGTGAACACCTTCCGCGGCAACCGGCGAGAGGCCCGCGCGGCGCAGCTGCCGTAGTCCCCGCCGTACGCACGTACGTACGCGCGAGAGGCCCGGATGCTCATGGCATCCGGGCCTCTCGCATGTCCGGGGCGCCGCGTGTCCGGGCCTCTCCGGCACGTCCGGGGCGGCTCGCACGTCCGTGGCGGGCTCGCGTGTCCGGGGACGGGCTCACGGTCCGGGGGTGCTCGGGGCCCGTCCCGGCACGCTCACGCGGCCGGGACGGCGGCTTCCACGGCCTTCTTGATCCGGAGCCCGAAGGCGGGGGCGTCCTTGCGGGCGGCCTTGGCGGCGAAGCCGACCAGGAGCTTGCCGATGCCGTGGCCTTCGAGGACGTTGTAGATCCGGACCCGGGTCCCGCCGTTCCCGGTGGCCTCGAGGTCGTAGCCGCCGTCCGCCGCGGCGACGATGTTCTTCGACTTCTCCTGCCAGCGGACCCGGGTCGGAGCCACCAGTTCCGTAATGGCGAATTCCCGCTGGGTGGTCATCCCGGCGTCCTTGACCGTCGAGCGGAACGTGGTGCCGACGACCGTGGGGCCGGCCGGAGTCTTCTCGATCTTCTGGACGCGCGGGCTGAAATCCCTGTCGTTCTCGCCGTCGGCGAGATAGGCGAAGACGTCGTCGATCGGGCGGTCGATCTCGACGATCGCCTCGAATTGCGTGGCCATGGGTTCCTCCTCGGGGAATGCGCCCAGTCTTCGGTGCGCGCTCCCCCGGCGCACCCGGAACACCAGCCTCCGGGTGGTCCGCCGACGTGTTCCGCGGGGTCAGCCGAGCACCTCGTGGCGGAAGCACCAGCGCCACTCCTCGCCCGGCTCGTGGGAGCGCATGACGGGGTGGCCGGAGGTCTCGTAGTGGGCGGTCGCGTGCCGCAGCGGCGAGCTGTCGCAGCAGGCCACCCGGCCGCAGGTGAGGCAGAGCCGCAGGTGCACCCAGTCGTCCCGGCCGACGGCCAGGCAGTCGGCGCAGGCGTCGGCGGGAGGGGCGGGGGCCGGGTCGGTGCCCGCCCGGTCCAGATCGTCGCAGAGAGCCATGTGCCGAGCGTACGACCGGGCCCGCCGGGTGGCAGGCCGGGGACCCGGGGACGGGCCGGGCCGGAGCCGTCCGTGCGACCGCTCACGGTTCACTTCTGGCGGCTGAGGAACTCCTCGACCTCGTCCCTGGCGGGCAGGGAGGACTGGGCTCCCGCGCGCGTGGTGCTCAGCGCGGCGGCGGCCGAGGCCCAGCGGACGGCCTCCGTGAGGGGGCGGCCCTCGGAGAGTGCGACCGCGAGGGCGCCGCAGAAGCAGTCGCCCGCCGCGGTGGTGTCCGTCGGGCGGACGCGGAAGGCGGGCAGGTGCAGGTGCGCGGTGCCCTCCAGCAGCAGGACGCCGTCGCCGCCGAGGGTGACGACGACCGCGCCGGCTCCGCGCAGCCGTCGGGCGGCCGTGACGACCTCGTCGGTGGTGCGCGGGACGTCCGTGCCGGTGAGCGCGGCCAGCTCGGTGCGGTTGGGCACGAGCAGGTCGACGTACGGGGGCGGAGTGGTACCCGGTGTCACCGGCGCCGGGTTGTAGAGCACCGTTCCCCCGGCGAGGCGGGCGGCGGCGTGGTTGGCCTCGTCCGGAACCTCCTGCTGGAGGACGGTGACGGCCGCCCGGCGCAGTACGTCGGCGGCGGCCTCGCAGTCCGCGGCGCCGAGACGGGAGTTGGCTCCGGGACTGACGATGATGCTGTTCTCCCCGGCCGGGGAGACGGCGATCATCGCCCGGCCGGTGGCGGTGCCGGCGGTGGTGCGCACGTGGGTGATGTCGACGCCCTGGCCGCCGACCGCGTCCGTCATCACCTGGCCGGCGTCGTCGTCCCCGACCCGGCCGACGAAGGAGACGCCGGCGCCGAGGCGGGCCGCCGCGACGGCCTGGTTGGCGCCCTTCCCGCCGGGATGCTGGGCGATGTCCCCGCCCAGCACGGTCTCCCCGGGCACGGGGTGCCGCGGCACGGGGGCGACAAGGTCGAGGTTCAGGCTTCCGACGACGGCGATCACTGCTGGTTCCTCACGCTGTTGGGTCATTGCGGTCTCGGGGCCGCTGCGGGGGCACGGGGGTCACCGGGTGGGGGTCCGGTGCCGCGGCGCGGCTGGGTGTGTGCGGCCGGGCGGGTGCGGCGGCGAGGGGCGACCCGTCGGCCGCCGGGACGCTGGAGGTCCGTACGGCCAGCTCCGGTGCGAGTCGCACCGTGCGCACCTTCCGGGCGCCGGGAGTGCGTGCGGCGGTCAAACCGTCCACGCGGCCGGCGTCCAGCCTGCGTGCCAGTAACGCGACCGCTTCGGCGGCCAGTTCGTGGACCGGCTGACGGACGGTGGTCAGCCCGGGGGCGGTGAGCGAGGCCATCGGTACGTCGTCGAAGCCCGTGACCGCGACCTCGCCCGGCACGTCGGCGCCCAGCTCGCGGAGGCGTTGCAGCGCTCCGATCGCGATCAGGTCGTTGGCGCAGACCACGGCGTCGGGGCGGTACGGCCACAGCCGGTCGACGGCCTCCCGGCCCCAGGCGACGGAGAAGTCCCCGAGCTCGACCGGGGCCCGCTCCCCGCCGGGGAAGCGCGCACCGGCGCTCGCCTCGAAGGCGGCCCGGCGCTCGGCCGCGGCCGAGTCGGTGCCCGCGGCGCCGATGAAGCAGGGCCGTCGTCTGCCGGTGGCGGCCAGGTGGTCCAGGACCAGAGCGATCCCGGCGGTGTTGTCGACCGCGACCAGGTCCGCGACGCCGGGCCCGCAGCCGCGGTCGAGCAGCACGAGCGGAACCTTGTCGGCGGCCTCGGCCACCGCGGGACGGCTGAGGTGTTCGTCGACGGGGACCACCAGCATGGCGTCGACCCGTCGGCCCAGGAGGTCGGCGATCCGGCCGGCCTCCACGCCGGGGTCGTCGTCGCAGTCGGCGAGCAGTGCCGCCCGTCCGACGCCGTGCAGGGCGTACGTGAGCTCCCGCACGAGCGACGGGTAGAACGGGTTGGTGATCTGCGGCAGCACCAGTCCGACGGTGCCCGTGGACCGGCTGCGCAGGGAGCGCGCGACCTGGTTGGGCACGTAACCGAGGGTCTCGGCGGCGGCGCGTACGCGGGTCGCGATCTCCTCGCCGACCGGTCGTGTGCCCGCCATGACGCGGGAGACCGTCGCCACCGAAACGCCGGACAGCGCAGCGACGTCCTTGAGGGTCACCTCGCCCACCGGGCAGCCTCCTTGCTCGCCACGGCCCGCCCCGCGGCGAAGCCCGTCATCCTTGACGAGGGCAAACGTTATCACTCGAATTCGCCCGGATGAAGGGCTGTTGAAAAGAGCTCAGCACTGCACTGACCTGGCCCCAATGTGATGCGTGCCTCATGCATTGACATTTCGGGGCGGGGTTGAGCAATCTCTTGGGAGAACGATTTCCCAGCGTCTTCCGGACGCTGCGACCGGGCGTGCGCCCCGTCCTGCGGGGCGGCTCCGCGGTCCCGCGTTCCCAAGGTTCTGCCGCCGGTCCGCCCGGCGCGCATCCGCACACCGTCACAGCCGAGCAAAGGGGCTCATGTTGACCAGGAAGATCATCCTCGACTGCGATCCCGGACACGACGACGCGATCGCCATGCTGCTGGCCCACGGCAGCCCGGGCGTGGAGCTGATCGGCGTGACCACCGTGGTCGGCAACCAGACGCTGGAGAAGGTGACCCGCAACGCCCTGTCGGTGGCGCGGATCGCCGGAATCACCGGTGTGCCCTTCGCGGCGGGCAACCCCCGTCCCCTGGTCCGTGACATCGAGACGGCCCCCGACATCCACGGCGAGTCCGGCCTGGACGGCCCGGTGCTGCCCGAGCCCAGGACCGAGCTGGACCGACGGCACGCGGTGGACCTGATCATCGACCTCGTCATGTCGCACGAGCCGGGCGAGATCACGATCGTGCCGACCGCGGGACTGACCAACATCGCCATGGCGGTCCGCAAGGAACCGCGCATCGCCGAGCGGGTCCGCGAGGTCGTCCTGATGGGCGGCGGCTACCACGAGGGCAACTGGAGCGCGGTCGCCGAGTTCAACATCATCATCGACCCCGAGGCCGCACACATCGTCTTCAACGCGGGCTGGCCGGTCACCATGGTCGGCCTCGACCTGACCCACCAGGCGCTGGCGACCCCGGAGGTGCGCGAGCAGATCGCCGCCGTCGGCACCCGCCCGGCCCGGTTCGTCGGCGAGTTGCTGGACTTCTTCGGCGACATGTACCTGGAGGCGCAGGGCTTCGAGCACCCGCCGGTGCACGACCCGTGTGCGGTGGCCTACGTCATCGACCCCGACGTCATGACCACGCGCAGGGTCCCCGTCGACATCGAGCTGCACGGCTCTCTCACCCTCGGCATGACCGTCGCGGACTTCCGCCGCCCGGCGCCCGAGGACTGCCCCACCCAGGTCGCCGTCACGCTCGACCGCGACCGCTTCTGGGGCCTGGTCGTCGACGCGCTGGAGCGCATCGGCGAGGGCGGCGACCCCGACGGCGACAAGCCCGCCCCCGAGGGCGAGCGGGCATGAACGTCTCCACCGCACCCGTCGCCCTCGGCCCCGAGGGCCACCTCCCCGGGCGCCCGGCACGCGTCGGCGCGCTGATGGTCGCGCTGCTGGTGGCCTGCTTCGCCTTCCAGCTGAACGCGAGCATGCTCAGCCCCGCCCTGACGGACATGGCGGAGTCGCTGCACACCACGTCGGCCTCCATCGGCGGCACCCAGACCGCGTTCTTCACCTCCGCGGCCGTCTTCTCGCTGTTCCTGCCCCGCCTGGGCGACCTGATCGGCCGCCGCAGGGTCCTGACCGGCATGCTCGCGCTGATGGTCGTCGGCTGCGTGATCTCGGCCCTGGCCACGAACGTCCCGGTGCTGTTCGTCGGCCGTGTGCTCCAGGGCGTCAGCGGGCCGGTCGTGCCGCTCTGCCTGATCATGCTGCGCAACGAGGTCCGCGAACCGAAGATGTACGGCACGCTGCTCGGTGTGATCACCGCGGTCAACGGTGGCATCGCCGGCATCGACTCCGTGGCCGGCGGTTCGCTCACCGACCACTTCGGCTTCGGCTCGGTCTTCTGGACCATGGCCGCGGTCGCCGCGGCCGGCGCCGTGCTCGTCGCCGTCCTCACCCCCGAGTCGAAGGCCACCGCGGGCAACACCCGCATGGACTGGCCGGGCACCCTGTTCCTCGCGGTCTCGGTCGGCACCCTGCTGCTCGCGCTGGACGAGGCCGGGAAGCTGTCCTCCGCGAACTGGGCCTACGCCGTGATCATGGCGGTCGTCGCGGTCGTCGCCTTCGCCCTCTTCTGGCGCAACGAGGGCCGGGCGGCCCACCCGCTGGTCGCCCTGCACCACCTGCGGCGCCGCGCCACCTGGTCGCTGCTGGCCTGCACCCTGCTCACCATGACCGGCGTCTTCGCCGTCATGAACGGCCTGGTGCCCGCCTTCGCCCAGAACGCGGAGGCGGGCCTGGGGATGTCCGCCACCGGCTCCGCCTGGTGGACGCTCACCCCGTACGCCCTCGCCGGGTTCGCGATGGGCCCGCTGGCCGGCCGCGCCGCGGCCACCTGGGGCTACGGGCGCGTCCTGCGGGTCGGCCTGATCGGCTCCGTGATATCCGTCGCGGTCCTCGCGAGCACCCTGCACACCGGTTCGCGCGCCTGGCTGCTGATCGGCTCCCTGCTGGTGGGCATCACCTACGCGGGCATCGGCAACATCATCCTCAACGGGCTCGGCATCGTCCTGTCCCCCGACGAGAACCCGGGCTTCCTGCCGGGTCTGAACGCCGGCGCCTTCAACCTGGGCGCGGGCCTCAGCTTCGTCGTCCTGGACGCCGTCCAGAGTGCGGTCCACCCGTCCTCGGCCGCCTCGACGGCCGGATACTCCACCGCGATGATCGCCGGGATCGTGCTCATCGTGATCGCCCTCGCGGTGTCGTTCCTGATCCCGAAGCCCGCACGGGCCGAGGTCGGCGGATAGCGCTCCCCGTAAGTGTTGTCCCGCGGAAAGTCCGCGGCCCCCGCTCGCGCACGGTCCGATGCCGTGCGCCGTGCCGGGGGCCGCGGGCTTCTCCGTGGAGCGGGCTACTTCACCGTGTACGACGCGGCGGCCGGGGAGACCGCCGCCGGGCGGACCACCTTGAGGCCGCCGGGGGCCTTGGCGTCGGGCTTCATGATGACGCTCTGCCGGGTGGAGGGGGCCTTCGGGTCGGTGAAGTCGTGGGACATCCCAAAGTCGGCGCCGTAGCCCTCGACGGTGAGCAGGGCCTTGTCGACGCCCTCGCGGGTGAGGTCCTTGGCGTCGCAGGCCTTCTTCAGCGCCTCGCCGTAGACGGAGGCGGCGGTCCATCCGGCGACGACGCCGTTGTCGAGGCCGTCCTTCGGGTAGGCGGCCGTGTACTCCTTCGCCAGCTTCGCCGGTCCGGCGCCGGGGTCGCCGATGGGAAGGGTGGAGGCGGCGACGTAGTAGTCGGCCAGCAGGGCGGGGCCGGCCGGGGTCGCGAGCAGCTGCGGTGCGAAGGCGGAGTTGTTGCCGACGACCGGGACCTTGAAGCCGGTCGCGGCGGCGACACCGACGAGCGAGGCGGCCTGGCGGGGTCCGGCGCTGACGACGATCGCCTTGACTCCGGCCTGCTTGAGCGCGGAGACCTGTGCGGTCATGTCGTTGTCGGTGGGCTTGATCTTCTGCTCGACGACGGTGAGGCCGGCCTGCTCGGCGGCGTACTTCGCCCCGGCGAGCGCGTTCTCGCCGTAGTCGCCCTCGAAGTACACCTGGCCGATCTTGTCGCCCTTGGCGATGCGCTTCCGGTCGAGAAGGTAGTCGATCAGGTTGATCGTCTCGACGTCGTACGTGGCGCCGATGACCCGGACGTACGGGGAGCCCAGCAGGTTGGCCGACCAGGCCTGCGGCAGCACCACGCCGTGGTCCTGGTCGATGCGCTGCTCGACGGCGGCGACGAACGGCGAGCCGATGAACTGGGTGAAGCCCAGGACCTCGGGTGCGAGCTCGGTGTAGGCGGCGATCGCCTTCTGCGGATCGTAGCCGTGGTCGCGTACGGTCAGTTCGATCTTCCGGTCGCAGATCCCTCCGGCGGCGTTGGTCTGCTCGACCCAGAGCTGCTGGGCCTGGGTGACGCTCTTGCCGAGCGAGGCGTACACCCCGGTCATGTCGGTCAGCGCGCCGAGGGTGATGGTGGAGCCGGTGACGCCCCGGCCGGTTTTGACGCCGCCCTCGTCCGTCCCGCCGTCCTTCCCCTCGGTGGCTTTTCCGCTGCACCCGGCGAGGGTGAGGGCGAGAGCCGCGACGACGGCTCCGAGAACACGCTTTCTCATTTCTTCTCCCCTGATTTCTTCGGACGCGTAAGGCCACCGGGCATGAACAGGACCACCGCGACGACCGCGGCGCCGTAGAGATAGCGGGATGCCTCACCGGGTGCGATTCCGCCCGTACCGGGGGCGGAGACCAGCGGGAGGGACTCGCTGTAATGGGTGAGCACCTGCGGGAGCAGGGAGACGAAGGCGGCGCCGACCACGGCCCCGGCGACGGTGCCGAGACCGCCGATGACGATCATGGCGAGGTATTCGAGCGAGAGGGCCATGCCGAAGTACTCGGGGACGGTCCGCTGGAAGACCAGGGCGAGCAGGACGCCCGCCAAGCCCGCGTACATGGACGAGAGGACGAACACCCCGGCGCGGTACCGGGCCACCGGGACGCCCATCACCCCGGCGGCGATCCGGTGGTCGCGGATCGCGTTGAGCGCCCGGCCCGGCCTCCCCCGCAGCACGCCGCGGGCGAACACCGCGCTGAGCACGAGGGCGGCGAGGGCCACGTACCAGAGCTTCTCGGAGGATCCGAACGGCACGGCGGCGACGACGCGTTCGGAGTCGTCGAAGGCGAATCCGAAGACCGACAGCGGGGGGACGGCGCGGCCGTTGTAACCGCCGGTGAGTGAGCCCGCGTTGAACAGCACGTGCTGGCCGATGAAGATGAGCGCGAGGGTGGCGATACCGAGGTAGGCGCCGCGCAGTCGGGCCGCGATCGGGCTGAAGATCCCGCCGGCCAGCCCGGCCAGCGCCACCGCGAGGATCGCGGCGAGCCAGGTGGGCAGGGCGAGTCCGGTGAGGCCCCGGCCGTCCGCGCCGCCCGGCTCCCCCGCGAGGACGCAGTAGCCGTACGCGCCGACGGCGAGGAAGAAGCCGTGTCCCATGGAGAGCTGTCCGGTCGCCCCGGTCAGCAGGTTGATCCCGATGGCGCCGATCGCGGCGGCCATGGCGAACAGTCCGGCCTGGAGCCAGAAGCGGTCCAGGTAGAACGGCAGTGCCGCCATCAGCACCGACCCGGCGAGCCAGAGGTACGGACGCGGGTGACGGAGGCGTTCGCGGTGCGTACGGGCCGAGGGCGCCCGGGTGTCCGGCGCGGCGGCCGGGGTGGGGGTCCGGTCGGGCATGGTCTCAGACACGGGCCGGCTCCTTCGTGCCGAAGAGTCCGGCGGGCCTGATCAGCAGCACGACCAGCATCACCAGGTAGGGCGCGAGGTCGCCGATTCCCCGTCCGAGGAAGGAGAGATCGCTCTGGTAGCCCGTGGCGAAGGACTCGGTGACGCCGACGAGGAGTCCGCCGGCGAGGGCTCCGGTGGTCGAGTCGAGGCCGCCGAGGATCGCCGCGGGGAACGCCTTGAGCGCGGCGAGCGAGGTGGCCCGTTCGAGTCCGGGGGTGGGGAACACGGTGAGGAAGAGGGCGGCGACGGCGGCGAGCGCCCCGGCCACCGCCCAGGCGGCGAGCGAGACCCGGCCGAGCCGGATGCCCATGAGGGCGGCGGTCTGCGGGTTCTCCGCGGCGGCACGCATCGACACGCCCCAGGAGGTGAAGCGGAAGGCGAGCAGGAACACGGTGATGAGCAGCGCGGCGGCGACGAAGGCGGCGATCCTCGTCTGGGCGAGCGTGACTCCGCCGACGGTGACGACGCCGTTCCCCCAGGGATCGCCGAGCGGCAGCACGTCCGTGCCCATGCGCCGGGTGAGTTCGGTGGTGAGGAGGATGTCGACCCCGATGGTGACGATGGCGAGCACGCTGTGGTCGCCGCCCCGGTAGCGGCGTATGACGAGGAGTTCGACGGCGGCGCCGACGGCCGCCGCGCCCGCGACACCGACGGCGAGCGCGGGCCAGAAGCCGATGTCGTCGTGGAGCACCGCCGTCAGGTATCCGCCGGCGAGCAGGAGGGAGGCGTGGGCGAAGTTGACGACCTCGGTGGCCTTGTAGATGACGACGAAGCCGAGGGCGATGAGGGCGTAGACGGAGCCGATGGAGAGGCCGCCCAGGAGGAGTTCGACGAAGGTGGTCATTCCTGTTCTGCTCCCAGGTAGGCGCGGACGACGGCGGGATCGTTCTGTACCTCGGCGGGGGTGCCGTCGGCGATCCTGCGTCCGAAGTCGAGTACGGTCACGGCGTCCGCGAGCCGCATCACCACGCCCATGTCGTGTTCGACGAGTACGACGGAGATGCCGAGGCTGTCGCGGACTCCGGCCACCACGGCGGCGGTCCGGCGGCGTTCGTCGGCGGTCATACCGGCGACGGGTTCGTCCAGGAGCAGTACCTCGGGCTCCATGCAGAGCGCCCGGCCGAGTTCGACCAGCTTCTGCGCCCCGTAGGGCAGGGAGCCCGCCGGCCGGTCCAGCTCGGCTTCGAGGCCGATGAACGCGGCGATCTCGTGGACCCGTTCGAGGTGGCGGCGCTCCTCCCGGGCGGCGGACGGCAACCGGAGTCCGGCGGCGACGAATCCGGAGCGCATCAGCCGGTGCCGTCCGAGCAGCAGGCTCTCGGCGACGGTGGCGTGCGGCGGGAGCGCGAGGTTCTGGAAGGTGCGGGCGACGCCGAGGGCGGCGATCCGGTGGGCCGGCAGCCCGGTGAGTTCGGTGGCGCCGAGGTGCACGGTGCCGGAGGTGGCCCGGCAGACGCCGGAGAGCACGTTGAACGTGGTCGACTTCCCTGCCCCGTTGGGGCCGATGACCGCGTGCACGCTGCCGGGGTCGACGGTGAAGGAGACCGCGTCGAGGGCGGTGAGCCCGGCGAACCTGACGGTCACATCGCGGACGGTGAGCGGGGCGGGCCGGTCGGTGCCCGGTGGTGCGGCGGCGGGGGTGGGTGCGGTGGTCACGCCGACCACCTGCGCAGGGTGCGGGAGGCACCGGCCGCCGCGTCCTCGGCCGCCGTCTCGTCGACGACGCCGAGGTAGCGGCGGCGCACCTCGTCGGTGGCGGCGAGTTCTGCGGCCGGTCCGCCGAGGGCGACCTCGCCGACGTCGAGGACGTACGCGGTGGAGGCGAGGCGCAGGGCGATGGCCGCGTTCTGCTCGACGAGCAGCACGGAGGTGCCGCCCGCGTTGATCTCCCGGACGGTCTCGGCGATCTTCGCCGCCATCAGGGGGGCGAGGCCGAGCGACGGCTCGTCGAGCAGCAGCAGGCGCGGGCCGGCCATCAGCGCGCGCCCCATCGCGAGCATCTGCTGTTCGCCGCCGGACAGCAGTCCGGCGTGCTGGTGCGCCCGTTGCGCGAGCACCGGGAACAGCTCGTGGACGCGGGCGAGGGCGCCCGCCACTTCCTTGCGTCCGCCGCGGGCTCCGAGGGCACCGGCCCGCAGATTGTCGGCCACCGTCATCCGGGCGAACACCTGCCGCCCTTCGGGTACGTGGACCACTCCGGCGGCGACCACCTGCGCGGGCCGCAGCCCGTCCAGGGGGCGGCCGTCGAAGTGGACGGTGCCGGTGCCGCTTCCCCGGTGGAAGCCGAGGGTCCGCGAGACGGCCCGCAGCAGCGTGGTCTTGCCCGCGCCGTTGCCGCCGAGTACGGCGGTGATCGTGCCGCCGGGGACGTCGAGCGAGACGTCCCGCAGGGCCCGTACCGGGCCGTAGCCCACGGACAGCGAGCGGATCTCCAGCGTTGCCATGCGTCGTCCTCCTTCCGCCTGCTCGTCGTGGTGGGGGCCGGGCCGTCCTGCGGCCCGGCCGTCTCCGGGTCCGGCCGGGTCCGTCGTGGCCGGGATCGCGCGCGGATCCGTGTGGACCGGTGCGCGGCGTGCCCGCGGTGACGGGCTGCCCCCGGGATCCACAGACCAGCACCGGCCCCGCCGCACGTCCACGGCGTACGGCGGAGTCGATGCGGGCGACCAGTGCGGGCGGCGCCGGGTTGTGCGCGCGCACAGGGGCGGCGCTCTCCAACGCGGGAGGCGGGGGCCGGTGTCGTCCTCGCGACGACGCGCGACCGCACGGCTCGCGGGAAGGGGGACGCGGAGGGCGCGGCGCGGGAAAGCCGGACCGGACGCCGCTCGGCACGCAGGAACAGCTGCTGTCCGCAGCGCTGTTGGCGTATCAGCCGGAGCCTGCGAGGCTGCCGGTCAGGGGCGCACGGGGCCCGCAGTCGGCGCTCTTCGGTGACGAACGCGATTCGCTGGTACGGGCGTTGGATTCCCGGCTGGAGTGCGGCGTCTCACGGGGGCGGGCGACGGCCCCGGCCGCGCCGCCCCGCCTCACGGTGGGCGCAACCGCCCGCGGCGGCATGGACGGCCGGCTCGCGAGGTCGCCGTCCCGGCCGCACGCAAAAGCCGAACCGGCCCTGGGAACACAGGCGTTACGGCTGGTGCCACCGTCTCGGCGGACGGGCCCGGTGCGCGCAGGTCGTGTGTGGTGGAGGTCCCGCCGGTCGGGCGGACGACGCTGCTTTCACCACATGACCAGGGCGCCGCACCGGGCCCCGGAGACGGCTCGTCGGTCAGCCGAGGTGATCGCGGGCGATGGACTCCGCCGCCCGCTCCAGCAGGGGCCCGGCCTGGGCCATGGAGACGGCGGGGTCGGGCTCCAGGTCCGCGAGGGCGTAGGCGCGCGCGATGCCCGCCTTCTCCAACTCCTCCGCGCTCAGCGCCAGTCGGCCGCACACGGCGACGACCTTCACACCGGCGGCGCGGGCCGCCGCCGCGACACCGGCGGGCGCCTTCCCGTGCAGGGTCTGTTCGTCGAGCGAGCCCTCGCCGGTGACGACGAGCGTGGCGCGGGCCAGCGCGGGGGCGAACCCCAGCACGTCGAGCATCACCTCGATACCGGGGCGGAACCGGGCCCCGAGCCCCACCAGCGCGCCGTAGCCGATGCCACCGGCCGCGCCCGCACCGGGCGACGCGGCCTGCTCGGGGCCGAGTACGGCGGCGTAGCGGGCGAGCGCGGCGTCCAGGACCGCGATGTCCTCGTCGGTGGCCCCCTTCTGACGTCCGTACACGGCGGGGGCGCCCTTCGGCCCGGTCAGCGGATTGTCCACGTCGCTGGCGAGCACCAGGTCCACGGAGGCGAGGCGCGGGTCGAGACCGGAGAGGTCGGCTTCCGCGATGCGTGCGAGGCCGCCGCCGCCGGGGCCGACCGGTGCGCCGTCCTCGTCCAGGAAGCGGGCTCCGAGCGCGGTCAGCATGCCCGCGCCACCGTCCGTGGTGGCGCTGCCGCCCACGCCGAACACGATGGTCCGGGCGCCGTCGTCCAGTGCGGCCCGCAGCAGTTCGCCGGAGCCGTGGGTCGTCGCGGTGAGGGGGGCGAACACACCCGGCGGCAGGTGCTGGAGCCCGGACGCCTCCGCCATCTCCACCACGGCCGTGGTGGAGCGCAGCGCGTACGCCGCGTCGACCGGCTCACCGAGCGGGCCGGTCACCCGGGCCGTTCTGCGCTCGAATCCGGCGGCGAGCGCGGCGGCGACCGTGCCGTCGCCGCCGTCCGCCACGGGCAGCGTCTCCACCTGGAGTCCGGGGACGACGCGCCGCAGTCCGGTGGTCACCCGCTGCGCGACCTGCGCCGCCGTGAGGGAACCCTTGAACTTGTCCGCCGCGACCAGCACCCGCGCGGTCACCATCTCTGCTGCTCCGTCCGCCACCCTGCATCCTTCGCTATCGAACAGGCTCTCGTGCCGCTCGACCCTATCCGCAGCCCACCTGATCTGCCCATACTCCGGTCGCGGTTGCCCCGGGGCCGGTACGGGAACGCGTCCGGCCACCCCCGGAACACGCCCGACGGGCCGCACGCGAGGCGTGCGGCCCGTCGGGGGCAACCCTCGGGTTCAGGCGGCAGGGGTGAGCGAGGTGAGGTGGGCGAAGACGACGACGTTGGCGGAGTAGCCGGTCTTCTTGTCGAAGCGTCCGCCGCAGGTCAGCAGCCGCAGTTCGGGACGGTTCGTCGTCCCGTAGACCTTGTCGTCGGGGAATTCGCTCTTCTTGTAGGTCTTGACGGTGTCGACGGTGAAGACGGCCGTCCGCCGGTCGGCGCGCCGGACCTTGACGGCATCGCCCCTGCGCAGGGCGTTCAGGTTCAGGAAGATGGCGGGACCCGTCTCGGTGTCCCGGTGGCCGACGATCAGGGCCGTACCCGCCTCCCCCGGCGACGGCCCGTCCTGGTACCAGCCCGCCACCTTGGGCCGGTCGATCGGCGGGGCCTCCAGCCGGCCCTTGGCGTCGAGCTTCAGGCCGACGAGCGGGGCCTCGATGTAGATGGCGGGGATCGCGATCTTCACCGCCCGGGAAGGGCTCAGCGGGGGGTGGGATTCCGGGATGCGCTCGGGCATGCGGTGCGGTGCCCTCCGGAACGGCGGCGACCCGCCGCCCGCGGCGTCGGAGCCACGGGCGGCGGCATGCGCCGTCGCATCGTCGGACGCGTCACCGCATACGTGGACGATGCCTGCCACGAGGGAGAAGGTCGCGCACAGCGTCAGAGTGAGACGGCATGCGCGACTCGGCCCTCGGCGCCGCCGTCGCGGAGTGTTACGCCTCGCCACGGGCGCGACGGCGCGCTGCCCGGCGGGCCAGGACGAGCCCGGCGAGTCCGGCCACTCCCGCCGCCACGGCGGCGGTGGTCCCCGCCCCGGGGCCGGAGTCGCCGTCGTAGCTCGCGGTCTCCAGGGTGGGAACGCCACCGCCGCCCGCGGGGACACCGCCGGAGGGGCGGGTGCCCGAGGCGGCGGCCGGGGTGTCGGCGGCCTGCGTGTCGGCGATCGCGCCGTCGGCAGCCGTGGTGTCGGAAGCGGCCTGGTTGCCGGCGGCCTGCCCGCCGGCCGTCTGGTTGCGCTCGCCTCCGCGACCGCCGCGGCTCTCCTCGGGGCAGTTGACGACGAAGGTCCGCTGCTTGGTCAGGCCGGTCGGGACGACCCACTGGAGCTGGTAGGTGCCGTCCGGCAGCTGGTACTGCGGGCTGCGGGCCCTGCCCTGGGCGAGGGGAAGCGTGCCGGCCAGCGCGTTGCCGGGCGGGACGGTCAGCGGCTGCTCCGTGATGGTCCAGGCGACCGACGGGAGCGTCTCGAAGTTGTTGGCCGACAGGCGGAACTGGCAGATCGCGCCGCCGTTCGCACGGCTCTCGCGGCCCGCGTTGCGGACCTCCACGATGTTGAGGTCGCCGCTGTCGCCGGGGACGGCGAAAGCCTCGGGTGCGCAGGTGAGAGCGATGCCGGCGGCTGCCACGAGGGTGCCTGCGCGGAGTGCGTGGGTACGGGTGGAGGCGGAGAGGGACATGCGGGACTCCTTGAAGCCGGAACGATTGTCGTACTAATGGGAGGGGCACCCAAGGGATGCCACAGGTGATCCACGAGTAGGCACCGGCGTGACCGACAAACCGTCAGAAATCCCCCCACCGGCCCATCGGCAGCGGGACGGAGCAGGCGGGGCAAGAGCTCCCACGGCGCGTGGACACCCTCCACGGGACAGCCCTTAACCTGGCGCGGTGACCACAACTGACGACTACGCCGCCTACATCGCCGGCCTGCCCCGGATCCTGGCGGGCGCCGCATGCCTCTTCCGCGACACGACGGGCCGGGTCCTGCTGGTCGAGCCGAACTACCGTGCGGGCTGGGCGCTGCCCGGCGGGACGATCGAGTCGGACACCGGCGAGGGCCCCCGGGCCGGGGCGAGGCGCGAGACCGCCGAGGAGATCGGCCTCGACCTGGAGCCCGGGCGGCTCCTGGTGGTGGACTGGGTACGCGGCCCGGCCCGCCCGCCGATCGCTGCGTACCTGTTCGACGGCGGGGTGCTGAGCGAGGCGCAGCTGGCGGCGATCGTCCTCCAGGAGGAGGAGCTGCTGTCCTGGAAGCTGGTGGAACGTTCCGCCCTCCCCGAACACCTCCTCGGGTCGCTCGGCCTGCGGGTGGAGGCCGCACTGGCGGCGCTCGACGCGGGCACCGGAGCGGTGGAACTGGAGGACGGCCGGCCGGCCGCCCTCTGACGGGCCGTCCGCACCGGGAGTCCGGTCGCCGACCGTGCGGACGGGAGCGGGGGAAATCGGGTCGTCGGAGGGGTTTCCCGTCCGTAGGCTCCCCCGCATGACTCTCGTCGCGATCCTCAGCGGTGCCGGCGTCTCGACGGACTCCGGCATCCCCGACTACCGCGGCCCCGACGGTGTGTGGACGCGGGACCCGGAGGCCGAGAAGCTCGTCACCTACGACTTCTACATGTCCGATCCGGAGATCCGCCGCCGCTCCTGGCAGATGCGCCGCACCCATGCCGCGTGGAACGCCCGGCCGAACGCGGCCCACCGGGCCGTGGCGGATCTGGAGCGGTCCGGCACGGCGGTGCGGGTCCTCACCCAGAACGTCGACGGGCTGCACCAGGAGGCGGGGCTCTCCGCCCGCAAGGTCGTCGAGCTCCACGGCACCGCACGAGAGGTGGTCTGCACCCGGTGCCACGCCCGCTCCTCCATGGCCGACGCGCTGCGCCGGGTGGAGGCGGGCGAGCCGGACCCGGCGTGCACGGGCTGCGGGGGCGTCCTCAAGTCGGCGACGGTCATGTTCGGCGAGCGGCTGGACCCCGAGGTGCTGGCGACGGCGGTGGCGATCGCCAAGGGGTGCGAGGTGTTCGTCGCGGTGGGTACGTCGCTCCAGGTGCACCCGGCGGCAGCGCTCGCCGGTCTGGCCGCCGACCACGGAGCCCGGCTGATCATCGTGAACGCGGAGCCGACCCCGTACGACGACCGGGCCGACGAGGTGGTGCGCGAGCCGATCGGTACGGCGCTCCCGGCTCTGCTGGAACGGCTGGCGGCGGGTGGCGCGGGCGGTGCCGGCTGAGCCCCCCGGGGGTGCGGGTGGGGTAGTGTTGAGGGCTGCGAAGGGGAGTAGCCCCGAAAACCGGTCGTCGACACACTGGAATCCCCGGATTCCCGGTGGCCGGGCCCGTCGGTCGTGGCGGGTGGGCGAGACCTTCGGTCAGGTATGACACACCCGCGCCCCGCGGGTGCTGCGTCGTGCCGGGCCGAGTGGTCCTCCGAGAGCCCGTGCGGCGCTTCGCGAAGGCCCGGGGCCCGGCTCTCACAGAAAGCCACCCGGAATGCACCTCGACCCCCTGGCGATCATCACCGCCTTCGGGCTGATCTTCCTCGCCGAGCTGCCGGACAAGACGATGTTCGCGTCGCTCGCCATGGGCACGCGCATGAAGCCCCTGTACGTCTGGTTCGGCACGTCGTCCGCGTTCATCGTCCACGTGGCCATCGCGGTCGGCGCGGGTGGTCTCCTCGGGCTGTTGCCCGACTGGATCGTCAAGCTGGTCTCGGCCCTGCTCTTCGCCTTCGGCGCCTTCATGCTGCTGCGCGGCGGGGGCGACGACGAGGACGAGGACGAGGAGGTCAAGACCGTCACCGGTTTCTGGCCGGTCTACGGGA
This sequence comes from Streptomyces sp. NPDC060184, assembly GCF_042728795.1. Taxonomy (NCBI): domain Bacteria; kingdom Bacillati; phylum Actinomycetota; class Actinomycetes; order Kitasatosporales; family Streptomycetaceae; genus Streptomyces; species Streptomyces sp. NPDC060184. Next base: position 9,550 of record NZ_JBHWYX010000036.1, on the reverse strand, counting down.
CGGCGTTCATGGCCGTCTTCATCAGCGAGTGGGGCGACCTCACCCAGATCACCACGGCCAACCTCGCCGCGAGCAACGGTGCCTGGTCCGTGGCGATCGGCTCCGCCGCCGCGCTGATGTCCGTCTCCGCGCTGGCGCTGCTGGCCGGCCGGTTCATCGCCAAGCGGGTGCCGCTCAAGACCGTCCAGCGCGTCGGCGGTCTCTGCATGCTCGGGCTGGCGATCTGGACGGTGACCGAGATCTTCACCGGCTGACGTCCCCGTCCGGACGTGTACGCGGAGGAGCCCGGTGACCGCCGAGACGGTCACCGGGCTCCTCCGCGTCCCGGGCCCTCGGCCCCCCCGGCCCCTCGGCCCTTCGCGCCCTCAGCCTCGGCCCTCAGAACAGGGCCGGGGTGTCGTCCTCCGTGCCGCGTTCGAACGCCAGCAGGCGCTGCTTGCGGTCGAGCCCGCCGCCGTATCCGGTGAGGCTCCCGGAGGCGCCGATGACCCGGTGGCACGGGACGATGATCGAGACCGGATTGCGGCCGTTGGCCAGGCCGACCGCGCGGGAGGCGCCGGGCTTGCCGAGCCGGCCGGCCAGTGCGCCGTAGGAGAGGGTCTCGCCGTACGGGATGCGCTGGAGCTCCGCCCAGACGATCCGCTGGAACGGGGTGCCCTCCAGGTGCAGGGGCAGGTCGAACTCGGTGCGCGTCCCGTCGAAGTACTCCCCCAGCTGCCGGACCGCCTCGGCGAAGGAACCGGTGTCCACCTCCTCCCCGAAGGTCTCGCGCGGTGGTTGATGACGGTGGTCGGTCATGTACAGGGCGCTGAGGACGCCGTCGGTGGCGACGAGGGTGAGCGGACCGTAGGGGCTGTCGAGCAGGGTGTGGGTCCTGGTGCGCGGGTGGACGGTGGTGCTCATGGGTGCTTCCTTCGGGTTCGGAGGTCGGGGCGCGTCGGGGCCGGGGTCACTCGGGCAGCCGGTTGACGGGGTGCCCGTCGACGGTCCACAGGTACTGCACGGCGTACGCCCGCCAGGGCCGCCACCCGGCCGCCCGTGCGGTGAGCGCCGCCGGGGTCGACGGCAGCCCCAGCCGCTCGGCCGCACGCCGGATGCCGAGGTCGGTCGGGCAGAAGGCGTCCGGGTCGCCGAGGGCCCGCATGGCGATCACCTCCACCGTCCACGGCCCGAACCCGGGCAGCGCGGTCAGCGCGGCGCGGGCCTCGTCCCAGTCGGTGTCGGCGGCGTCCAGCCGGAGCGATCCGTCGGCCAGCGCGCCGACGAGGGTGGTCAGCGTGGTGCGCCGGGTGCGCGGCAGGGCGAGCGCCTCCGGGTCCAGCCCCGCCAGCGCCTCCGGCGCCGGGAAGAGGTGGGTGAGCCCGCCCTCGGAGTCCTCCACGGGCTTCCCGTACGCCGTGACCAGCCGGGCCGCGTGGGTGCGGGCGGCGGCGGTGGAGACCTGCTGGCCCAGTACGGCGCGTACGGCGAACTCCGCGCCGTCCACCGTGCGCGGCACCCGGCGGCCCGGAGCGGCGTCCACCAGGGGGGCGAGCAGCGGGTCGGTGCGCAGCTGACCGTCCACGGCCACCGGGTCCGCGTCCAGGTCGAGCAGGCGGCGGCAGCGGCTGATGGCGAGGGTGAGGTCGCGGGGGTCGGTGAGCTGGAGGCGGCAGGCGATGTGGTCGGGGCGCGGGGAGAGCGCCACGATGCCGTGGCCGTGCGGGAGGGCCAGGGTGCGCCGGTAGGCGCCGTCGCGCCACTCCTCCACACCGGGGACGGCGGTGGCGGCGAGGTGGCCGAAGAGGTTGCTGGGGTTGAGCGGGGCGCGGTAGGGCAGGCGCAGCGCTATCACGCCGGGTGTGGTGGCGGCGCCGCCGCCGCGTCCGGCGCGGGTGCGCAGTTCGCCGGGTGCGAGGGCGAAGACCTCGCGGATCGTCTCGTTGAAGGTGCGGATGGAGGAGAATCCGGCGGCGAACGCCACCTCGGCCATCGGCAGCGCGGTCGTCTCGATGAGGACCCGCGCGGTCTGGGCCCGCTGGGCCCGGGCCAGGGCGAGCGGCCCGGCTCCCAGTTCGGCCAGGAGCTGGCGTTCGATCTGGCGGGCGGAGTAGCCGAGGCGGGCGGCGAGCCCGGGCACGCCCTCGCGGTCGACCACCCCGTCCTGGATGAGCCGCATGGCGCGGGCGACGGAGTCGGCGCGGGCGTTCCACTCCGGGGAGCCCGGGCTGGTGTCGGGCCGGCAGCGCTTGCAGGCCCGGAACCCGGCCTGCTGGCAGGCCGCCGCACTGGGGTAGAAGGTCATGTTCTCGACCTTGGGCGGCAGGACGGGGCAGCTGGGACGGCAGTAGATCCGGGTGGTCAGGACCGCGGTGAAGAACCATCCGTCGAAGCGGGCGTCCTTGGACTGGACGGCCCGCACGCAGCGCTCGGTGTCGGTGTGCATGCTTCAAGCATCGGTCACCCGGGAGCCGGGGGCTGGCGGAAATCCGACATGGAGGTCGCGCCGGCCCTCCCCGGGATCAGCCCGCGGCGCGCAGGCTGCGCCAGACGGCGCGGGCGGCGTGGTGGCCGGACATGCCGTGGACGCCGGGGCCGGGCGGGGTGGCCGAGGAGCAGAGGAAGACCGCGGGGTGGGCGGTGGCGTACGGGACGCGGGCGAGCTTGGGGCGGATGACGGTCTGGAGTCCGGCGAAAGCGCCGCAGGCGATGTCGCCCCCGACGTAGTTGGCGTTGTGCGCGGCGAGCTCCCGGGGTCCGGCCACGGCCCGGGCCAGCACCAGGTCGCGGAAACCGGGTGCGAACCGCTCCAGCTGGCGTTCGATGACCTCGGTGGCGTCGCCCTCCCAGCGGGCCGGCACGTGTCCGTACACCCAGAAGACGTGGTGTCCCCGGGGCGCGCGGGTGGGGTCGGCCAGGCTCGGCTGGGCGGTGATCAGGAACGGGACGCTCGGGTCGCGGCCGTCGACGGCGGCGCGGAGCGCGGCGTCGATCTCGGGGGCGGTGGGTCCGACGTGGACGGTCCCGGCGCGCCGGGCCTCCTCGGCCGTCCAGGGGACCGGGCCGGAGAGCGCGTAGTCGATCTTGAAGGTGGCGGCGCCGTAGCGGTAGTGCCGGTAGGCGTTGCCGAGTCCGGCGATCCGGGCGAGCGCGGTCGGAGAGGTGTCGAAGACGTAGGCGCGGGCGGGCGGCAGCTCGTCCAGGCGCTTGACCTCGATGCCGGTACGGATGGTGCCGCCCTGGCTGCGCAGGTAGGAGGCGAGGGCGTCGGAGATGGACTGCGAGCCGCCCCGGGGCACCGGCCAGCCGTTGGCGTGCGCGGCGAGCGCGAAGAGCAGCGCGATCCCGCCGGTGGCCACCCCGGAGGTGGGGGCGATGGCGTGTGCGGCGAGTCCGGCGAGGAGCGCGCGGGCCTTCTCGTCGCGAAAGCGCCGGGAGAGCAGCGTGGCGGGCTGGAGGGCGTCGAGGCCGAAGCGCACCCAGCGGTACGGGTCGCGGGGCAGGCCGAGCCACGGGGTGCGCAGGAAGTCCTGGGCGAGCGTCTCCCAGTGGCCGAGGTAGGGGGCGACGAGCCGGCGGTAGGCGCCCGCGTCGCGGGGTCCGAGCGAGGCGGCGGTCTCCCCCACCGAGCGGTTGAGCACGGCGGCCGTGCCGTCGGGGAAGGGGTGGGCGAGGGCCAGTTCCGGCTGGATCCACTCCAGCCCGTGGTCGGCGAGCGGCATCCCGGCGAACGCCGGGGAGCCGATGCCGAGCGGGTGGACGGCGGAGCAGGGGTCGTGGCGGTAGCCGGGGAGAGTCAGTTCACGGGTGCGGGCGCCGCCGCCGACCGTGTCGGCGGCCTCGAAGACCTCCACCGCGTAGCCGCGGCGGGCCAGTTCGGCTGCGGCGGTCAGTCCGTTGGGCCCGGCCCCCACGACGACTGCGTCAAGCATCTGCGACACCTCGGGACTCCTTCGCGGGGCGGCGGGACAGCCCTTGGAGAACCAGGATATTCCCGCGCGCGGGCGGCGTACGCGTGGGTACCCTCCCGTCCGATGACCGACTCCGCCGAAAAGACCGCGTCCTCCGTCGCCGCCATGGCCGCCCGCCTGGTCGGCGTGGGCGGCGTCCGTGCCGTCGCCCTCGGCGGCAGCCGGGCCCGTGGCACCCATCGCCCCGACTCCGACTGGGATCTGGGCCTCTACTACCGGGGTTCGCCCGATCTCGACGCGCTGATCGCCCTCGCCTCCGAGGCGCAGGGAACACCTGCGGTGGTGGAGGGGCCGGGCAGTTGGGGCCCCTGGGTGAACGGGGGCGGCTGGCTGCGGGTCGGCGGCGTCGCGGTGGACTGGATCCTGCGGGACCTGGACCGGGTGGAAGCGGTCTGGGCGGACTGCCGGGAGGGGCGGTACGAAGTCGGGGTGCAGCCGGGGCATCCGCTGGGCTTCTGGTCGCCTTGCTATCCGGGTGAGGTCGCGCTCGGGCGCGTACTCACCGACCCGGAAGGTGAACTGACGGAACTTCAGACACAAGTCCGTCTGTATCCGGAGCCGTTGCGGCGGGCCCTGGCGGACGGAGCCTGGGAGGCGGAGTTCCTGGTGAGCTCGGCCGCGAAGTCCGCCCCGGCGGGAGACACCCTCCATGTGTCCCTCTGCCTGTCGCGGGCGTTCGGGATTCTCGCCCAGGCGCTGCACGGGCACCATCGCACCTGGTGCCTGAACGAGAAGGGCGCGCTGGCCGCCGCGGCGGCGCTGCCGGAGACTCCGCCCGGCTTCGCGGAGCGGGTGGCCTCCGCGCTGCGCGACCTCGGCCCGGCGGCGGTGGAGACGGCCCGGGACGTGGTGCGTGAGGTGCGGGAGGTACTGGCGCGCGGGAGGGCCTGAGCGGCGGCGCGGTCGCACCGCCGAGCGCCGGAGCGGCTGTGGTGCCTTGGAGCGCCGTGGTGCTCGCGGCTCCGCGGTGCCGCCCTGGGCGCCGGGGCGTCAGACGTTGCTGAGCAGGGCCGCGCGGATGCGGGCGACGGTGGCCTCGTCCCGGCCGACCGCGAACGGCAGGTCGTTGTCGCCGGCCAGCCTGAAACGGGCGCCGGACAGCGTGGCGTGGGATCCGCCGGCCTCGGCGACCAGCAGCAGCCCCGCCGCGTGGTCCCAGGCGAACTCCCAGTTGAAGGCGAGTGCGTCGAGGTCGCCCCGGGCGACGGCCAGGTACTCCAGCCCGGCCGAACCGCAGGCGCGGGCCTCGATGCCCTCGGTCCGCAGGCCGAGCAGGGCACGCTTCTGTTCGTCGGTGGTGAAGTCGGGGTGGGACATCGCGACCCTCAGGACGGCGCCGGGCTCGGGCGAGCCCGACCGCAGGGGCGCTCCGTTGAGCGTGGCGCCCCGGCCCCGAACCGCGACGGCCATCTCCTGGAGCACGGGGGCGTACGTCCACGAGGCGATGAGCTCACCGTGGTGGGCGAGGGCGACGAGGGTGCAGAATCCGGACTCGCCGCGGACGAACTGGCGGGTGCCGTCCACGGGGTCCACGATCCACACCGGCGCGTCCCCGGACAGCGCGCCGTACACGGTCGGATCGGCGTGCACCGCCTCCTCGCCGACCACCACCGAGCCCGGCAGGATGCGGGTCAGCGCGGCGGTGAGGTGCTTCTCCGCCTCCCGGTCGGCGCTGGTGACGAGGTCGTGCGGACCGCTCTTCTCGATGATGTCGTCGGCGGCGAGCTTGCGGTGGCGGGGCATGATCTCCGCGGCCACCGCCTCGCGTACCGCCTCCTCGACCAGCGCCACCTGCCCGACACTCCCGGTGCCTCCGGTGTTCCCGGCGCTCCTGGTGTTCCGTGCGTTCCGTGCGTTTTCGGCGAGAAAGTCATCGATCATGTCTCCAGCTAAGCACGGTCCGGCCGTACCCCCGAAAGCGCAGAGGTTTCCGGCCCGTGAAACCCGCTGTCCGGGGCGGGGCCGCCCTCCGGGGCCAGGCGCGGGCCGTGCCTGGCCCCGGAGGGGCTCTCAGCAGGAGTTCCGGGACAGGCTCATGTACAGGCGGGTGCCCTGCGGCCGGTAGCCGAGGCGCTCGTACACGCGGCGTGAGCCCTCACCGGAGAACTCCAGCCAGACCGAGTCGGCGCCCCGGTCGAACATCGCCCCGGTCAGCGCCGCCGTGACCGCCCCGGCGATGCCCCGGCCCCGGAAGGCGGGGCGGGTGCCGACTCCGGCGAGTTCGGCGGTCCCGGCCGCGGGGGCGGAGCAGGAGGCGCCGCCCGCGCAGCTGCCGTCGGGCGCCCGGACGAAACGGACGCCTCCGCCGCTCTCCTGCGTGCGGCGGAGCCGGGCGGTGCCGTGCGCGGTGGGGGCGAAGGCGCCGCCGAAGGACTCCGAGAGAGCCGCGTCGACCGTCGCGTACTCCTCCTCGGTCGCGGGCGTCTCCACGCGGAGGGCCGGGCCCCCGCCGGCCGCGCCGCCCCAGGGCCCCGGGGTCAGGGTGGCGGGGGTGCAGACCAGGTACGGGTGCGTCTCCTCGACGGTGAAACCGGCGCCCAGCAGCGCCGCCTCCACGGCGGGGGCGGCGCCCGGCGCGAACTCCAGGCGGGGCAGCAGGCCGCGCACGCGGAAGGCGCCGACGAGGGCACGCACGTCCTCCGGGGTCGGCCGGGCGCCGGGCAGCGGGGTGGCGTAGTTGATGTACGGGCTGGACGTGGCGGGATCGAATCCCGCGACGAAGCCGCCGGTCTCCACCGCGTCGGGACGGCGCTGGAGATGGGCGACGGCAAAGCTCTGGACGGTGGTGTCCACGATGGTGGTTACCTCACGAAGGTGACGGGGCGGGAGCGCGTCGCGCACGGCCCGTGCGGGCGCGCGGGATCGCGCGATCTGGTTCGTCGCGCCCGCTCCGGGCAGGGAGCGGCGGCGGTGCGCCGGGCACCGCATCGTGGGGCCGCCGTGCTGTGTGGCGTGGTACCGGCCGGAAGGTGCCGCCGGGGCGGACCTGTCAGTACCGACGACGGCCGCTGAGGGACGTCGTTGACAATTGGCTCAATCCTTCGTGTTCCGTCCGTGCGGGCCCGGAGGGACCCGTACACCGTGGAGGGCGCGGCCAGCGTGGCACGGCTCCCGCACGGTACGCAAGAACTTTCCCGGGGCGGGCGGGGCCGCCGGTTCCCGCTGCCCCGCCTCCCCCGCGCACACCCCCGGCCCGGCCCGCCCCGGTCCGCCGGTTGGCGTCACGGGCGGGGTCCGTCCTACGGTCGAGGGGTCGGCAACCCACGACGCGACAACCCCCACGACCCCGGAGATGTGCGACATGGCGAAGATCCTTTTTGTGGTGACGGGCGCGGACCACTGGACCCTGGCGGACGGCAGCAAGCACCCCACCGGCTTCTGGGCGGAGGAGGCCGTCGCCCCGTACGAGGCGTTCAAGGCGGCCGGTCACGAGGTCGTCGTGGCCACCCCGGGCGGCGTGGAGCCGACCGTGGACCGGGCGAGCCTCGCCCCGGAAGTCAACGGCGGGCAGGAGAACGCGGACCGGATCGCCGCGACACTGGCCGGCATGGACGAGTTGCGTACGCCGTTGGCCCTGGACGACGTACGGCTGGAGGAGTACGACGCGGTGTTCTACCCCGGCGGCCACGGGCCCATGGAGGACCTCGCCGTCGACACCGTGTCCGGCGAACTCCTGACCCGCGCGCTGGATTCGGGCAAGCCGCTCGGCGTGGTGTGCCACGCCCCGGCCGCCCTGCTCGCCGCGAAGCGCCCGGACGGCTCCCCCACCTTCGCCGGGTACCGGCTGACCGGCTTCACCAACGCGGAGGAGACCCAGGCGGGCTTCGCCCAGAAGGCGCGCTGGCTGCTCCAGGACCGGCTGGTGGAACTGGGCGCGGACTTCCGGGAGAGCGACCCGTGGGCACCGTACGTCATCACCGACCGCAACCTGATCACAGGTCAGAATCCGGCTTCCTCGGCGCCGTTGGCCGCCGAGTTGGTCAAGAGGCTCGGCTGATCGCCCCGTTCCGGTGCGCTCGGTGAGGGGTGTCAGTACCAGTCGCGGTGGGCGGGCGGCCGGCAGAGCTCCAGGATCACGTCGCCCGCTGCCGGCTCCTCGGCGGGAAGCGGGCGCACCCGGGCGCCGACCTCCACCAAGTGCGGGGCGGCCCCGACGACTTGGCAGCGGAAGACGAACCCTTCCGGGAAGCGGACCAGGGATTCGTTGCGGGCGTCTTCGGTGTAACGGTGGACGACTGCGGTCCGTACGACGACCCCGTCACCGGAGCTGCGCTCCGGGGTGAAGTCGCTCGACGCGCAGACCGGGCAGAGCAGTCGGCGAAAGGAGGCCGTCCCGCACCAGCGGCAACGCTGATAGGGCAGCCCCGTCTCTTCGACCACCTGGTGCGCGGTGCCACTTGCTGACTGGAACATGTCGGGACCCCCTGCGCTCGGCTCGAACGCGCCGCACCTCGACAGCGGCGCGTCCGCACCATATGGCACTCAGTGCCTTGAGGTAAAGACACTGAGTGCCCATTGTTGCGTTTCGCCCGCCCCCGCCCCCTCGTCGACCTGCCCCCGCCCCCTCGTCCGCGTGCCTCCGCCCCGCTCATCCGCCCGCGCCCGGCCCCGCGTTCAGCTCTCCCCCACGGCCGCCTCGATCTGCTGGACGACCCTCCACATCGGGGTTCCGCGCTGAGCGACCATGACGATCACGTCCCGCTCCACCCCTTCCGCACCCGTCGCGCCGCCCACCTCGAACACGCCCGGCGGCGCGGCCCGCACCGCCGGCCCGGCCGGGGCGGACCAGAGCTCGCGCACCATGCCCAGCGCGTGGTCGACGGCCGCCCAGGCATCTCCCTCGCCGCCCGAACGCAGCCAGAGGCGGAGGCCGTTGTTGTGCGCCGCCGCCACCGAGGCGGCGGCCACCTCGGCCCGCAGCACCCCGTCGGGCAGGTTGCGGTAGGCGTGCCGGAGGTAGCCCGCGAAGATCTGTTCGTACCGGCGCACGACGGAGAGTTCGTACGCGCGCAGCCCGGGCACCTCGCGGGTCAACCGGTAACGCCGGACCGAGAATTCGGGCTTGGCCGCATACATGTTCAGCACGATCCGTGCCGCGCCGCAGACGGTGCCGATCGGATCGGCGGCGTACCCGCCGTCCGTGATCTCCGCGGCCTCCGCGGCGGCGAGGAAGGCCGTCGTCTCGGCGAGGCAGCTCTCGTGGTCCGGGAAGACCACGTCGTCCTTCGACGGGAAGTAGCGGAAGAACGAGCGGCGCCCGACCCCCGCGCGCGCCACGATGTCGTCCACCGTGGTCCGTTCGAAGCCCTTCTCCATGAAGAGCTCGAACGCCGCCTCGGCGAGCGCCTCCCGCATGGGGGCCTTCTTCGCTGGTCTGCGCGCATCGGTCATGCCGCGCAACGTAGCACCGGACACCCCGATCTGGCACTGCGTACCTTTACAGAGGGTACTGAGTGCCATAATCTCGACACTACGAACACCACCAGGCAGGAGAGCCGTCGTGACCTTGAGGATCGTTGTCCCTGTGAAGTACGTGCCCGACGCGACCGGTGACCGGGGGTTCGCCGATGACCTGACGGTGGACCGTGAGGACGTGGACG
>NZ_JBHWYX010000035.1:0-95705 GCF_042728795.1 Streptomyces sp. NPDC060184 | reverse complement strand
CAGGTCCGGCACGGGGCCGGACCGGCGGCCCTGCCGGGCCCCGGAACGGTGGTCACCCGTGCGGCTGGGGCCGGGTCCGGGTGCCCGGCATCATCGGGGGCCGGTTGGCCCGGGTGCGGTCCTCGCGGGCGGCCTCCTCGGGATGACGGGCCCGCCAGTACGGGTTGTCGTGCGGAAGCCCGCCGCTGACCCTCCCGTACATCCCGAAGAACATCAGCATCAGCCCGACGATGAAGCTGAACAGCACGTTCTGCATCTCGAACGCGAGGAAGTTGAGCCCGGTGTCCAGCAGGGCCAGGTTCACGAATCCGCTGGCGATGAAGAGGACACCGACCGTCATGTTCAGGGTGGACGCCTTGTTGCCGCCCACCATCATGCCGCCGAAGAGCAGCACCCCCACGCAGAGGGAGAGGACGCTGAGCGCGCCGTTGGTGTTGAGTCCGGCGACGGTGTCACCGCCGGTGTCGAAGAAACCGATCTTGTTGATCAGGCCGAGGATGCCGAAGACCAGGAGCACCAGCCCCATCAGCCCGGCGCCGATCCGGTAGACCTGGCTGAGGCGGTGGTCGACGGGCAGCTCCTCGTTGAGACGGGTGTGCAGGGGCTTGGCCTTCACCGCCTCGGCCCGGTCGCGTCCGGCCTCCACGGTGCGGGCGTCAACGGACCTGGCGTCCACGGTGCGGGCGTCCACGGTGCGGGCGTCCATGGGTTCCGTCCGCGCTGGTCCGGCCTGCGCGGGGCGTGCCTTGTCCTTGTGGAGCTTCATGGCGGCCTCCTCGGGAGGTACGCACCGGCGCACGGGCCTCCACGGAGGTTCGTACCGGTCCCTCTCCCTGGCGGAGGTTCGCACCGGCGCACGGATCACCTCCAGCATCTGCCCGGGAGCGGGGCGGGACAACCGGTGGCCGACTTTTCGCGGCGGGCCGGTCCCTCAGGGACGGGGCGGTCCGGTTCCTCGGACAGGGGTCCGGCCGGTCCCTCGGGTACGGGTCGAGTCGGCTCCTCAGGTGGCGGTCGACCCCGTCCCGAGCCCCTCGCGGATCGCGGAGACGACCTGCGCCGCCGTCTGCCGTACGGCCTCCGCCTCGGTCAGGAAGTGCCAGTAGTCGGGGTGGCGGACGTCCAGGGCGGCGATCGCACGGTCCAGCCGCGCCACCGCGTTGTCCAGCGGGCCCGCGTGACGCGGATCGGGCGTGTTGCGGCCGGCCATCGCGAGCCGCTGGGCGTCGCGGACGGCGAACCGGGTCCGCTCGATCTCCTTCTTCGGATCCTTCGCCACCGCGTCCAGCAGACGCAGCCGCTCCCCGGCCGCCGTCACCGCCTCGTCCGCGTGGTTGAGCAGCGCGCGGACCGTGCCCAGCCGGGCGGTGGCGTCGGCCCAGCTCTGGTCCCTGCGGGCCGCGGCGGCCTCGGTGAGCTTCTCCTCGGCCCGGCGGACGTCCTCGGCCGCCTGCTCGGGAACGTGCTGGAGGTCCTGCCAGCACTCCTCGGAGAACCGCCGCCGCAACTCGCTGAGGATCGGCTCCACCCCGCCCGCCCGGGTGGTCAGGGCCTGCGCGCGGGTACGCAGCGACACCAGCCTGCGGTCGATCTCGGCAGCCCGCTCCGGCAGCCGCTCGGCCTCGGTGCGTATGGCCTGCGCCTCGCGGAGCACCTGATCGGCGCGTTCCAGCGTCCCGGCGACGCCGTGGCGCCCCGCACCCTGGTTGAGCCGGGTCAGCTCGGGAGCGAGGGCGGCGAGCCGGGCCGCGAGGTCGTCGGCCTTCAGTCCGGAGGCACGTACGCCGTCCAGCGCGCCGGTGGCGCCGATCAGCGCCTGCCGCGCCCGCTCCACGGCCGGAGCCAGCCGGGCGAGCTGCGTCTCCGCGCTGCCGAGGAGGGGCCCGAGCCCCTGCGCGTACCGGTCGAGCTCGCCCTTGACCCGTAGGAGAGCGTCCTTGGCCCGGGTCAGCTCCGTCGTGGCGCGGGCCGCGACGGACGGCTCAAGGCCGTCCCGGTCCAGGTCGTGCGCGTCGACCGCGGTGATGTAGGCGTGGCTGACCTCGTCGATACGGCGCCCCAGCGCGGCGAACTCCTCGACGGCCTGCCGGGCGCGCGGGGAACTGTCGACGGCCGTGATCGTCTCGATCGAGATCTCAAGATCGCGCTGCGCGCTGTCCAGCTCGTAGAAGGCCTCCGCGGCGGCGTCCTTCGCCGCCTGCGCGTCGGCCCGCCGACTGCCCCCGTCTCGCCCGCCGAACCAACGGCGCGTACCGCCTCCGGCGAAGGCGGCGGGCAGCGCGGCGGCGAGCAGCGGGAGCGGAAGCAGCGCCAGCGCCACGACGTCCCGGAACGCCCGCGGAGACCGGCGCGCCCCAAGCCCCACGGCGACGGCAGGGTTTCCCGGGGTGTGCGCTCTCACCTGCCGCCGCGCGTCTGTCGCCGTCACATGCCTCTCCCGTGCCATTCGCCTCTGCCCGGTCCATTCTCCCACCAGACATGACGAATACCCGGGCCGGTTAGTTCGCGGTTCGGAGGCTGACTTCCCCGTTGTCGCTGCGGACCTTCACCACGTGCGGGCTGGCGTCGCTGCGCGGTACGTCGACGGAGACGTGCCCGTTGTCCGCCTTGGCGTCCACGGCGTACGCGGTGCCGTCCCCGGGCAGCTCGATGCGGGTACCGCCGTTGTCGGTGTTCACGTCCAGCAGGTCCGGCGCCGCGTCGAACCCGAGCTTGATCGTCCCGTTGTCCGAACCGACCACCACGGACGGGCCCGAGATCCCCCTGGCGTCGATCGAACCGTTGTCGCTCGACAACTTCAGCTCGCCCCCGGCGTCCCGCACCACCACCCCGCCGTTGTCGGAGGACAGCTCCAGCCGGGAGTCGAACCCGGTCGCGGTCACCTTCCCGTTGCTCCCCGACGCCTTCACCGCCACCCCGCGCGGCACCTTCACCCGGTGCCGGCCGGAGCAGTTGTTGACCACGCCCGTGCACTTCACCTTCAGCGTGAGGGTGCCGTCCTCCATCTTCCAGACGGGATCGGGCCCTGACCCGAAGACCACCCACCCGTCCGTCTGCCGCTCCACCTCCACCTGGTCCACATCGGCCGGGACGAGCTCCAGCGAGGTGTTCGAGGAGTCGATCGTCAACGTCTTCCCCCGGAGCGCGAACGACTTGTGCTCGACGGGCGCCCCGTCCACGTCCGCGCTCCCGCACCCGCTGACCGCCACCACGACGAGGAGCGCCCCGGCGGAGGCGAGGAGGGCGGTACGTCGGCGTGCGACCCGCGGGCTGGCGATGGGTCGGCGGGCGTGCGGCGTGCCGGTGGTGTGGTCCACGGGATCGGTCCCCCAGAGGTGCGCGGTGCGATGACGTGCTCACCGGGGCAGTTCCCCCGGCCACCTTCACGTTATGCACCCCGGCCGTCACCCACGATGAGGCCGCCCACCGGCTTCGGGGTGGGGGTAACCCCCGCATCCGGCAGGCTCGGGGGGCGGCTCGGGGGCGGTGAGGGGGCGGCGAGGGGCGGCGCGGCGGCCCGGACCTGCGGCGGCGGGGAAGCGGAGTGTGAGCCGGGGCCGGACGCCATGTACGCTGTTCCTTCGTCCACGGGTGCGTAGCTCAGGGGTAGAGCGCTGCTCTTACAAAGCAGATGTCGGCGGTTCGAAACCGTCCGCGCCCACCAGTACGAAGGCCCCCAGCCGATCATGGTTGGGGGCCTTCGGCGTCTACCTGGAGTGTTCGGAAGCGGCGCCGTCCGCAGGCCGGCACAGTACGGTCTGCTCATGCCGTCCGACTCCCCGCCCGCATGTCCCGATTGCGGCCAACCGATGCGGTTCGGAGCGTTCGCGCTCTGCCGTCGTGAGGACGACGGCAAGCGAGTCTGTCGCGGCGTGTGGATTTGTCCGCGACGTCACGTCTGGTGGCAGTGGGCCGACCGACCGGAGGAAGCCCCGGAGCCCTGCCCGCACCCGGAACTCTTCGGCCGTTGACGTCAGTCATCGACATCAAGAGGGCCTTTCGCACTCGAAGTCCGCCAGGAGTCCTCACCGGCCTCGGCCGGGAAGAAACGACGCCGCGCGCCGGACTCCACCGTCGAAGCGATCGGCGTCCCCGGGTGCGTCCCATCCGCGAGGGCCGGCTCAGCGACGCCCCGGAGCCGGCGGTGGCATCGTGTCGAGCTGCTGGTGCAGCATGCTCGGTGACGCCCGCCGGGCGGTGCACGCCGGATCGCCCGGCGGATGGGCGTACGCGTCCTCGCGGGCACCCGACGCCGAGTGCCCCTCGGCGACGATGACCGCGTTCCCGGCGATCGTCCGGTCGCAGTCCACGCAGTATCGGGGGAAGGTCACCGTGCGGCCCTCCACGCCCGGCCGAGCTGGATCGTGGTGGTGCACGCCCGGCCCGCCCGGCACGTCGCGCACTGCTCGGTGTGGAGGATCCACCGGCGGTACGCCAGGTCCCCCGGGCTAGGCTTCTCGGTGGTTGTCACCTGGTCGCCTCCGAGGTAGCGGCGAGAACCCGGTACAGAACCTGTACGCCACGTCGTTCGGCGCACGCCGCGTGCGCGAACACGGAGATACCGGAACCCGAGGACGCGACGTGCAAGCGCACGCACACGTCCGCCCCGGGCTCCGGGCAGTACGTGCACTCTCGTTGACCCATTGCTCACCCCTGATGTGGCGGTCCCCGAATCGGGAAACTCTCGGCCATTTCGCTGCAAGGCCTGCTGGTACTCACCGATGATGTGTGGGCACGTCAGGGAGCGAATAGGCCACGGCGTGGCCATCGGCGGCCACGTAGCGGCCACGGCCGAAAGCACGGACAATGACACCTCACACTGGGCAGACAGGCCGCAACGACGCACTCCGGGCCGCCCGCTTACGTGTGGGCTGGCGGACGCTGGAAGCCGCCGCCGCTGCGCTCTCCGAACGCGGGCAGCAGCTCTTGGACGACCGGCAGTTCACCGTGTCCGCACGGACCTGGCGCCGCTGGGAAGGCGAACGCCCCGGGTGGCCTGCCGAGGAGACCGCGATCGTCCTGCACGACGCGTTCGGCCGGTGGCCGGAAGACCTCGGGTTCACTACCCCGCCGGGCTGGATCCGGCCCGAGCACCATGAAGAGGCAGATGTGAGACGACGCGCCTTCGCGGGCGTCACCGCGGCCGCGCTCGTCGCCGGGCCGATCGCACCGCAGCACGTCGACCCGGCCCTGATCGGCTACTTTCAGACGCAGCTTGAGGGCCACTACCGGGCGGACATGTTTCTCGGCCCCCACGATCTGATCGGCACGGTGGCCGCCCAGTACCAGCTCATCGACAAGCTGGTTCGGTCCGCGAAGGGCGAGACCCGGCGGGGGCTCCTCCGCGTTGGCGCGGCTTACGCGGCCCTCGTCGGCTGGCTGTACCAGGACGCTGGCGACATGGACGGAGCGTCCTTCTGGCGCGGGGTGACGCAGGAAATCGCCATGCGGTCCCGAGACCCTCACCTCATTGGGTACAGCCTCGTCAACCAGGCGCAGGTCCGGACCGACCTCGGCGACGGGTACGCGGTTATCGACCTGTGCGAAGCCGCTCTCGACGACGCCGACCGGCTGGTGCCGAAGGTACGGATCATGGCCATGCAGCAGCAGGCTCACGGCGCCAGCCTCACCGGGGAGCGCCGAGCCGTCGACCAACTCCTCGACGACGCGGACCGGCTGCTGTCGCAGGTCGATGACGACCTGCCCTGGGGCAACGCGTGCCGGAGGACCCCCGGGTACCTGGAGGTCCAGCGTGCCACCTGCTACGGGCGGCTCGGGCTCGGCGCCGAGGCGGGTGCCCTGTGGTCGCAGGTCCTCACGGTGGTGCCGGATACCGCACGTCGGGACCTCGGGGTGTACATGGCGCGTCAGGCCACCGCGGCGGCCACCGCCCAGCAGCCGGACCAGGCCGTGGAGATCGCGCGCACCGTCGCGACGATCGCAGTCGAGACCCGCTCGGCGAGGATGCGCCGGGAGTTGGCCACCCTGGAGCGGGCGATGCGCCCGTGGCAGGATGCACCGGTCGGCAGGGACCTTGCCGAGGTCCTGGCACCGGTGACCGAGGGGAGCTGACGGTGGGCATGGAACCGCTGACGGAGGAGCAGATCGTCGCGCACTTGGCCGCGCACCCTGGATGGGTACGCGACGGCAACGAGATCACCCGGACGTTCGGGATCCGGTATCACGGGGGCGTGGCGATGATCGTGCACGTGGCGGACGTGGAGAGGCTGATCGGCCACCACGCGGACATCGACCTGCGCTGGGACCAGATCCGGTTCGGCATCACCACGCACGACGCCGGCCACAAGCTGACCGACGCGGACTTCGACCTTGCCGCGCGCATTGACGAGATCGCGGCAGCCCATGGCGCCGAGCCGAAGGCCTGACCCCGGAACGCACGAATCGCCCCCGCCCCGCCCCGGCGCGACCAGGACGGGGGCGTGGTGGTGGTCAGTGCCAGGGTGTGAGGTCGACGGGCGGTTCGGGTGCGGGGCCGGCCGGGGTGTCCGGGCCGACGCGGCGTGCCCAGCCCCAGAGGTCGAGGTAGGCCCGGGGCAGGAGCTTCCGCTGGACGCGCTCCTCGGACACCTCCTTGTCGAGGCGGGTCGTGATTGCGGTGAAGTCCGCGCGGCGGTTCGTCGCCCTGCTCCGCGTCCACCCGAGGAGCCCGACGATCAGCGCCACCCTGGTGGCAGCAAGTCCAGCTACATCCGGGCGCGTGCCCATCAGCGCCACTTCTTCCGTATCGCTCTCGGCAGCGGGTCGTCCATGCCCGACAGCACCACCATTCCAACGGCCAGCGCCGTCCAGATCGACGCGGAGCCGGACGCGGTGGTCGACGACTGTCAGTGCCCTTGCGCGTTGAAGTTGGCGATGCAGTCGGGAAGTTCGGCGAGCGACTCGACGCGGAAGGTCGGCAGGTCGCAGGCTTCCCGAGTGTTCCACTGGATGGTGCCCCAGGGGCCCCGGCGGATGAGAGCCGTCTTCATCCTGGCCGCGATGGCGGGACGAAGATCGTTGTCGACGCGGTCGCCCACGTAAAGGATCTCGCCGGGCTCGGCCGGGACGACCTCGGCGACGCGGACGAAGAATTCGGGGTTCGGCTTGGACGCGCCCCAGTCGTCCGAGGTGCCGATGAGGTCGACGTCGTCGGTGAACAGTTCTCGGAGGATTCCGCCGGCGCGCACCGTCTGGTTGCCCGCGATGCCGAGCCAGAGGCCGTTCGCCCGGAGCTGTGCGAGCGTCGGGCGGACGTCGGGGTACAGGTCGTCCTCGCCGAAGTGCTCGGGTCGGCCCGCGTCCGCGCGGGCCTGGCGCTCGGCGTGGAGGTCGAAGCCGGGTCGGAACTCCTGGAAGGTCTCCCGGTAGTCGCGACCCTGGGCGATGACGGCGCCGAACACGGACACGAAGGTATGACGAGGCACTCCCAGCCAGTCCGCCCAAGTCCCGTACTCGCGGGTCTCGTCCACCAGGCACTCACCGACATCGAACACCACAGCGCGAATCATGGGCGCGATCCTATGCACCCCTCCCGCGCTGCCGGAGCCGACCCCTATCCTGACCGCATGCCCTCTCTCCGGTCCGACGCCGCTCCTGCGCGCCCGCTGCCCGCGGTGAACGCGGACATCCGCGCGCTGTGGCAGCGCGGCGGCGGGCGGCTCTCGCCGGAGGCCCGTCGCCAGTACGAGCGGCTGCTCGCCGAGTGGGCTGCCGCCGTCCGGGGGGACACCGCCGAAGCGGCATGACCTGCGGGCGACCTCGACGTCACCCGGCGAACGGCGAGGCCGCCGCCGTACCCGACCACGCCGCACACCTCCCGGGGGCGCGTACTCCGTATCTCGCCCGCGCACCCCACTGCGCCCCCGGTGCACCGGGAGTGAGCGGGCGCGCCTCTGCCGGGGGCATGTGCGCCTGCCGCCGGGGCAGTTGCCTCGGGCACCGTTGAGAGCACGGGGGAGCCTGATCGTGGGGCGGTACGCGTGCGACGGCAAGCGGGGGCGACGGTGTTCGTGGGACGACGAAAGGGTGGGTACGGATGGCGCGCATCAGATGTGGGGCCCTGACGCAGCGCAGGACCCGGTGTGCGAAAGAGGCGATGACGGGGACCTCGCGGTGTCACCTGCACCAGGGGGCATGGTCGCCGTACGGGGTGGCGCGGCGCAAGCAGGCCGAGGCGAGGGCGGCGTTGCGGAGGCTGCGCAAGCAGCGGTGAGGGCCGGTTCGCGGGGGTGGGCCGGTCCGAGGGAGCGGCGGGGGCCGGTTCGTGAGGGGTGGGGGCCTGTCCGAGGGGGGATGGGGAGGGCCGGGGCGTGGGGGGCGTCCCGGCCCGTGCGTGGGCCGCTCAGCGGCGGTCGCCGGTGATCTCGCGCTTCGCGCAGGCACGCGCGTCGGGGCAGGCGCGGGGGAACCACCAGTACGGCGAGCCGAAGGCGGGTTCGTGGCGCTGTTCGCCGAGGTTGATGGCGGTCCCCGTCGACAGGGGGGCCGCGCACCAGACGCACGACCAGCCTCGCTGTTGTTGTTCGGTCAGCTCGGATACCGGCGGCAGGTTCCTCACAGTCATGGCATCCCCGTGTCGTCATGGATCAGGTGTCGTCAGCATGCCGGAGTGCGGGGGCCACAACGCTCACAGTTCTGTGAGCGTGCACATACGAGCAGTGACCGAGGGAGTCCGGGGCCGCCTCCGGGCTCCCTCCGGACCGGGGCTCAGAGGCCGATCCAGGTGGCCATGTGGCCCAGGGAATCCGGAGTGCGGCGCGAGAGGTGCACCAGGCCCTTGATCGTCTCACGGGCACCCGGGTGGTAGCGGGTCTGCTCCGGGGCGGCGTGCCGGGCGTCGGCGAGGGAGCCGAGGGCCGCTTCGGTGTGGCCGGTCTCCATCTCGCAGCGCGCCCGGTCGATGAGGAAGTGCGCACGCCGCGAAGTGGCCAGTCCCGCAGGCAGTTTGATGCCGTGGGACTGGACCAGGGCTTCGTCGTACTGCCGCATCTCGATCGCCGCCGACATGCGGTGCATCGCCACGTTGGTCGGGCCGAAGGAGAGCCAGTGGATCCGGGTCGCCTCGCCCGTGACCTCCGCGCAGCGGGTGGCCTCCTCGATGTGGGCGTCCACCAGGGTCTGCTGCTCCGCGCGCGCGGCGATCACCGAGGCGCCGAGGTGGAGTTGGCCCCGTACGGCCAGTGCCTCCCGGTCCTCCCCGGCGGCGGACATGATCTGGTGGCCCGAGGTGATCAGCCGCTGCCCGATCCGGTACTCGCCCTCCCGGAAGTACACCAGCGCCCGCATGTACTGGCGGATCGCCGACAGGCACGGGTCGGAGGCGCGCCGGGCCGCCCAGTCCATCCGGTCCAGCGCCACCGCGGACAGGTCGTAGTAGCCGAGCTTCACGCTCACGTCGTGCGCCGTGCGGTACGTGGAGGCGAGCGCCTGCCACAGCTCCGACGACCCCGAACGCCAGGCCGCGGTGGTCAGTTCGGTGATGACGGACGGCAGCATCCGTGCCGCGTTCCGCAGATGCGTGGCCCGGACCAGGACGCAGAGGTGCTGCGCGGCTTCGACCAGCTGCCCGGGGGAACGCTCCGGAATCGTGTCGTCGCCGCCCAGGTCGTACAGGTCGAGCGACTCGCGGATGGGCCTTATCAATTCGGTCAGCCGGTCCTGCTGGAGCTCGGTGACGTACGGCTGCCCCGTCAGCACCGACACGTCGATCCGCAGCACCTGTGCCACCGCCGCCACGAAGTCCAGGTTCGCCGGTTTGGCCCCGCACTCGACCTGGTTCAGCAGGCTGTACGAGTAGGGCAGCCGGGCGGCGAGTTGACGCTGCGTCAATCTGGCCAGCCTGCGCTGTTCCTTGATGCGGGTGCCGGTGTGCTCGCCGACCTGGCTGGGCATGCGTTCTCCGTTTCTACACGAGTCACCGGGAAGGTACCCGCGCTCACTGTGGGCGCGGGTCCCATCGGAAGCGATACCACCCGTTCCGGGGGCGTTTGCATCCGGGGAGGAACGCGGGGTGGTATGGCCTGCATGACGACTCTTTACGTGTTCTGTTCTGCTGCCCCTCCGGTGTTCGACGTATTACGTGTAGTGAGAAAGGCGCAGGCGCGCGGCTGGGACGTCTGTCTCGGCCTCACGCCGACGGCGGCGCGGTGGCTGGCGCCCCAACTGCCCGCGCTGGAGGAGGCGACCGGACACCCGGTGCGATCCGACTACAAGATGCCCGGTGATCCGGACGTCTGGCCCCCGGCGGATGTGATTCTCGTCGCGCCGGCGACCTTCAACACGCTCAACCAATGGGCGCTCGGCATCACTTCGACCTTCGTCGTCGGCGTGGTCGCCGAGGGCACCGGCAAGGACATACCGATCGTGGCCATGCCGTGCGCAAATGCCGCCTACGTGCGACATCCGCAGTTCAGGAGGTCTTTGGAGACGCTCCGCGAGGCGGGCGTGAACGTGCTCTTCGGGCCCGGCGGGTTCGAGCCGAACCGGCCGGGCGAGGGAAGACCCGAGGAGTTTCCGTGGACATTGGCGCTCGATGCCGTGGACACCGTTGTCAGTTCGGCGCCGTAATCTGTACGCATGTCCACTTTTCCTCCGGCGACTGCTCCCGTGCGCTCACCTGACGCGGTGAACGCGGACATCCGCGCACTGTGGCAGTGTTCGGGCGGACGACTGTCGCCGGAGGGCGAGGCGACCTATCAGCGTCTGCTGGTCGAATGGGCGTCCGCGATGCACGCCGACATGGCGGAGGCGGCCTGACCGGAGGCGGCCTGACCGGGGGCGCCTCCGCCGTCCCGGTCCTGCCGCCTCCCCGTCGAGGGCCGGTCCGAACCGCCGTCTCGGGGGACCGCCCACTCGCAGGCGGTCCGAACCGCCCCCCTCGCGTCCCCGCCTACTCGCAGGCGACCCCGTCGCCGTCGCGGTCCAGGTGGGCGCCGAAGCCGGGTTCTCCCCGGTGGATGGGGGCGGCCCCGGCGGCCCGGACGGCCGTGCAGTTGGCGTAGGAGGTGGCGGTCCCCGCGGGTGCGTCGTCGGCACTGGTGCCGTCGTGGGCCCCGGCCCCTCCCGAACCCGACGTGTGCGGCCTGTCCGACGTACGCGAAGTGCCGTTCTCCGCGCTTCCGTTGGAGGCGTCGTCGCGGGTGTCGTCGGCGTGCGCGGGTTCGGGTTTCGGTTCCGGTTCGGGGGCGACCGTGACGCGCAACGTCTCGGTGACCGTCGGGGCGGGCTCCGGGCGGGCGGTGACGGTAGGACGGACCCCTCGGACGAGTGCGCGGACGGTCGGTGGAGGTCCGAACGTAGCCGGGGCGCCGGGCGCCCGGAGCCGTATCTTCCGCTGGTGATGGAGCCGTGACCGTACGGTGAACAGCGCGGTACGCGGCGTTCGAGGCGGGGGACCGGTCGCCGCCGGGATGCGCACTCGGCGGGTGCGGGGCACCGTAGACGCATGGCTGTACACCCGCCCGTGATCGTCTTCCCGCCGTCGTCGAACGGCGCGCGGAGGGTGACGGTGCACGGGCGGATCGTGGGGCTGGCCCACGGCCGGGGAGAGGTGGCCGCACTTCTCCGTACGGCGGGACTCGTACCCGACGGGGAGGGAGCCGACCTTGATCAGCCCGACCTGATCGAGTGGCGAGGCGGAGACCTCGACACCTGGAGGTGAGCCCGTGAAGCCCCACCGCACCCCGCGGGCGCGCACGTCGATCGAGCCGCCTCCCGGCTACTACACCCCGCATGCCACCCCGCCGGACGACACGCAGCGCAGCCTCATCCTCGACTGGGCCGTCACGCAGCGGATCGCCGACGGATGGCGGGTGGAATCGCGCTCCGGCGCGCAGGCCGTCCTGGTGCGCGGGCAGCCCGTCAACCACGTGCTGCACGCCTTCCTGACGGTGTTCACCTGCTTCCTCTGGGGCCCGGTCTGGCTGGTGCTGGCCCTGGTCAACAAGGTCGAGCGGGCCGTTCTGACCGTGGACGCGCAGGGGCACGTCGTCACCGTCGTCGCCACACCCTGACCCGGACGCCCGGGTCGCTGTCCTCTCGTTCTCTCCCTCCACCCCGCTGATCCCGTACCGCGGTGCGGCTTCCGTTTCCGTACGTCCACCGCGTTCCGTCGCACGAAGGAGTGTCCATGACGCAGTCGGCATCCACCCCCGGAGGACCGCGGGAGACGACGGACGGGACGGGGGGACCTGGGCACACCGGCGGGCCCGGCCGTACACCGGGCGGCGGCGGGAAGAGCCCGCAGCCGGGCGGGCACTGGGCGGCGGCGGGGACGATGTTCGCGGGCGTACTGCTGCTCGTGGACGGCGTGCTCGGCATCCTCAAGGGCGTCTCGGGCATCGCCACCGACGACGTGTTCGCGCGCATCAACCACTACGTCTTCAAGTTCGACCTGACCGCGTGGGGCTGGATCCACCTGGCGCTCGGGGTGATCCTCGTCATCGTCGGCTGGTTCATCCTCAAGGGCGCGGGCTGGGCGCGCGGGGCGGGTGTGGCGCTCGCCGCCCTCAACCTGATCGCGAACTTCCTCTGGCTGCCCTACGCGCCCATCACCGCCCTCATCTCCATCGCCATCGACGCGGTGGTCATCTGGGCCCTGTGCACGGACCGGCAGGGCGCGGTGATCTGAGGGCTGTCCCGCCGGTCGGAGGGCTTTTCCCACAGGGTCCAGTGCCCTCGTGGGACGGCTTGCCTCCGGGACACGGGCCGGATGTCAGTGGTGGGGGTCACACTGGAGTCATGTGCCGCAGTATCAAGACGCTCCGACCGCCGGCCCTCCCCGAGGAGGCCACCGAAGAGGACATGAGAGCCGCCGCCCTGCAGTTCGTCCGCAAGGTGTCCGGCTTCCGTGCCCCCGCCGCGCACAACCAGGAGGTGTTCGACCGGGCCGTGGAGGAGATCACGGCCGCCACGCACCGGCTTCTCGACGGCTTGGAGGTGCGGGGCGCCCACACGGCCGCGCACGGCTGAGGGCGCTCAGGTGGGGTCCGGCGGATCATGGCCGGAGTCGCTCAGGAGGCGGTCGCGCAAGAAGCGGTTGCGCAAGAAGCGGTTGCTCAGAGGTCGGTCGCTCAGGGGGCCGGGGTGAGGCCGGCCGGGGCCTGGGCGGCCGAGGCAGCCGCCTCGGCCAGCGCCTGCTGGGCCGCAGCCGCCGGGCGGCGCATCACGAACGCCGCCAGGCCGCCCGCGACGAAGAGCGCGAGTACGGAGATGGCCGTGCCGAACCAGGTGGCGCCCAGCCACTGGCCGCCGAAGTAACCCAGTCCGACGCTGTAACCGGCCCAGGCGACCCCCGCCACCGCCGACCAGGGCAGGAACTCCTTCACCTTGCGGTGCGCCGCGCCCGCGCCGAGCGAGACCACGGACCGGCCCGCCGGGGCGAAGCGCGCGATCACGACGAGCGCGCCGCCGCCGCGGCTGAGCGCCGCGCCCAGACGTTCCTGCGCCGAGGTGAGGCGCCGGGACCGGGCGATGGCGCGGTCCAGCCGCTCGCCGCCGCGCCAGGCGAGGCGGTACGCGACCAGGTCGCCGAGGACGGACGCGGCTGCCGCGCTCAGCGCGAGGAAGAGCAGGGACGGCGCCGCGTGGGTCGCCGCGCCGGGGGCACCCGCGACCGTGGTCGAACCCGCGGCAGCCGCGGTGGCCGCGGTGATCACCAGGACGCCGCTGGGGAGGACGGGGAGGAACACGTCCAGGAGCACCGAGAGGCCCACCACGAGGTAGACCCATGGGCTGCTTGTCAGCGCACCCACACTCTCAAACACGTCCTACTCCCCGGTTCGTATCAACGCCGCGACGTCGCAGGGGAGCGGCAGGAGCGGCAGGGTCAGCTGTACAGCGTACGCCTGCGGTTCACCCGTACGTCGTCGGGGGAGGGCGGTGTTGTGCAGCTCACGCGCACTGTCGGGCGGGCTCCGGCCGGGGCCGGTGCGGGCACGCGCACGGGAGCCCGGACCCGCCGGGGACACGGCGGATCCGGGCTCCTGGGCCAAGGCCCGGACGGGCGCCCGGGTCAGGCGCTCAGGGCGGCGGACCGGCCGGGCGATCCCGGTGCGTCGGCGGGGTGGTCCGGCCCGCGCCGCAGCAGCCGGTCGGCCGCCGCCGCACCGGGGCCGGTGAAGGCCGGCAGGAGGAACACCCAGCAGAAGACGGCCGACGCCTCGCCGTCGTTCTCCATGGGAAGGAGGCCGTGCGACTGGTGCAACCCAGGGGTGGTGCGGGACCCCGGAAGGGGGGATTCCGGGGGGTGATCGAAAAGGGACCGCAAGCTCTCGGCCCGTGAGCGTTTCATGGTTGTTTCCAGCGGGACGCCGCTACCCGGGGCTCCGGATCTTGCCGTTTCCCCAGTCCCGGCTGTCCTGCGACGCCCGGCGCGCACGCTCGCCGCGTTGCCGGGATCGCCCCGGTACGTCCAGTACCGGGGTGACCCTCCGCCGTGCGGTCGCGCGCACCGGACGCCGCGGGACCCGCCCTCCAGACGGTCGGCGCTACCTCCCCAACGCGCTTCAGCAGCCGTTGAGGGTCGTCGTCAGCGCGGTCTTCTCCGCGGAGTCGACGGTCAGCTTGTAGTAGTACTTCACCTGCACCCAGGCCCGCACATAGGTGCAGACGTAGGCGGCGCGGGACGGGAGCCAGCTGGCGGGGTCCTTGTCGCCCTTGGACTGGTTGACGTTGTCCGTCACGGCGATCAGCTGGGGGCGCGTCAGGTCGTTGGCGAACGCCTGGCGCTGTGCGGTCGTCCAGGCGTTGGCGCCCGAACGCCAGGCCTCGGCCAGCGGGACCATGTGGTCGATGTCGAGGTCGGAGGCGGCGGTCCAGGTCGCACCGTCGTACTGGGAGTACCAACTGCCGCTCGTGGCCGAACAGCTGGTGTTCGTGACGACTCCGCTTCCGTCGCGCTTCAGCACGGTCTCGCGGGTGTCGCAGGCGCCGGACTGGGTGATCCAGTGCGGGAACAGGTCGCGGCTGTAACCGCTCGTGGTGCCCGCCGCCGCGACCGTCAGCTGGCCGAGGTAGGTGCGGGCGGTGGCGGCGCTGACCGGGGTCGGCATCGCGGCCTGGGCGGACGGCGCGGTGAGCAGCCCGGTGGCGGCGGCGAGCGCGGCGGAGGCGGCGACGACGGCTATGCGACGCGCGTAGAACCTTGACATGCGAACTCCTCTGATGTGGGGGTGCGTTGACCGGGCTGCTCGGGTTGGAGCCCGGTCATCGTCGCGGTGCCAGGTTTCTGTGGGGTGGGCACCAGGTAACAGCGTGACGACATGAGCACGTCACATCAAGAGGTCGAACAAGGGGCTCTGTCGTTCGACAGGCCGCCCGTGAGGGTGAGTTGGTGCTCGGGGAGGGCGGGTTGGCGCCCGGTGGGGGAGGGGGGAGCGTCGCGTGGCCGGGTACGCCGAAGCCCGCCGGGGCCATGGGCGCCCGGCGGGCTTCGGGTGTGGCGGGTGGGTGGGGCGTACGCGCGCGGGGCCGTGTCCTTCGGGTGTGCGCCCCGGTGGGTCAGCGGCCTTCGCGGATGTGCAGCTTCAACGAGCCGTCGGCCAGGGCCTCCACCCGGACCTGGGTCAGGTCGTCGACGTGGGCGTCCGGGGAGAGGGCCGCCGCGCGCGGGCCCACACCCACGACGCGCATGCCGGCCGCGTGGCCGGCGGCGATGCCCGCCTCGGAGTCCTCGAACACGACGCAGTCGGCGGGGGCGAAGCCGAGCTCGGCGGCGCCCTTGAGGAAGCCCTCCGGGTCCGGCTTGCTGGCGCCGACGCACTCGGCGGTGACGCGGACCACGGGCATCGGCAGCTCGGCCGCCGCCATCCGGGTTCCGGCGAGAGCCGCGTCCGCCGAGGTCACCAGGGCGTGCGGCAGGTCCGCGAGTGCGGCCATGAATGCCGGGGCTCCGCCGACCGGCACGACGCCGTCGATGTCGGCGGTCTCCTCGGCCAGCATCACGCGATTGTCCGCGTGGTTCTGCTCCATGGGGCGGTCCGGGAGGAGGATCGCCATCGTGGCGTACCCCTGCCGCCCGTGCACCACCTTGATCGTGGCCTCCGGGTCCAGCCCGTGCTCCACGGCCCAGCGGCGCCAGCAGCGCTCCACGACCGCGTCGGAGTTGACCAGGGTTCCGTCCATGTCGAGGAGGACGGCGTTGGCTGCGAGGACGGTGGCCGGCATGAGCGAGCTCCAGAGCACGAAGTGCGTAGGGGACGCGTGCGCCACGGGCGCGAGGACGTGCGGCGCACGAAGAACAAGAGCAGCCCCGCCCGCCGGTCAGGGAGTGCGGGCGAAGCCACTTTGTTCCATCACGATACAAAAAGCTGCTCCGGAACGCCAATCCCTCCGGGCCGGGCCGCCACCCGGTCGGGTCAGTGCTTGCTCTCCCCGCTCGTCGCCGCCTCCAGCGCGCTCCGGGTGTTGGGCCCGTACACGCCCGAGGGGTCGCCCTGGATGTGGTGGATCGACTGGTACATCGACACGGCCCTCTCGACCCGGTCCGTGTAGTTGGA
Source organism: Streptomyces sp. NPDC060184 (assembly GCF_042728795.1). Lineage (NCBI taxonomy): Bacteria > Bacillati > Actinomycetota > Actinomycetes > Kitasatosporales > Streptomycetaceae > Streptomyces > Streptomyces sp. NPDC060184. The sequence continues at coordinate 79,209 of NZ_JBHWYX010000035.1, read as the reverse complement.
GTCGATCGAGCCGTAGAAGAGGTGCGCCTGCCGGAGCCGGGTCTGCAGCTCGGCGACCTCCGGTCCGTAGTCGCCGCGCTGCAAGGTGGCGGCGGCGACGCCCGCCGGCGGTGCGGTCGTGGCCGGGGGCGAGGCGTCGACCGGCGGGGCGGAGGTCGGATTGCTCGGCGTGGGCGACGGCATCCCGGCGGAAGCGGTCGGCGCCGCGCTCGCCCCGGTGGCCGAGGGAGAGGCCGAAGCCGAGGCGGACGGGGAGGCGGAGGCCGCCGAGGCGGAGGGCGAGGCCGTCGCGGAGGCCGACGCGGAGGCGGTCGGGCTCGCCGGGGCGTCCGTCGCCTCCGCGGTCGCGTCCGGAACGCTCGTCGTGGTCTCGGGCAGGCTCTCCTGCCGGGCGGCCTCGTCCCCGTCGAAGACGCCGCCGAGGACCGAGGCGGTCCCGATCATCGCGACGACGGCCGCCGCCACGCCCAGCGCGACGAACGGGCTCTTGCGGCGGGGCTGGACGGGGTCGGGCTTCGGCGCCCCGGCCCCACCGCCCCCGGGCGCGGACCCCGGTATCGGCATCGGCGCGGCCGGGGGCATCGGCCCGGCGGGCCGGTTCGTCCCGCGCTCGGCGCGCTCGGCCGGAGGCACCACGGGCAGCCGCATCGTCGAGTCGGCGGGCTCGGGGGCGGGCGCAGGCGCGGGGGCCTGGGCGGGGGCGCCCGTATCTTCCGTACCGCCCCCGCTGTCCGTATCTCCCGTACTTCCCGCGAGAGGTGCCTCGGCGCCGTCGGCCACGGCCCCACCGGCCACCACGGCCCCACCGGCCGTCGCGCCCTCGCCCCGCTTCGCCCCCTCCTCCTCGGAGTTCGGCAGCGTCACGTACGGCCTGATCCGCAGCGGGTCGAAGTCCTCGGCGGCTGCCACCTCGGCGGCGACACCGGGCTTCCCGCCGGTGTCCCCGGCGGCGTTCCCGCCGGTCCCCGCCCCGGCCGGTGCCGCTCCCGCGCCCGCGGCGGCGCAACCGCAGACCGGCGTGGCGCCCGGCCCGGGTGCCGGCGGTCTGCTGTCGAGCAGTCCGCCGCAGTTCGGGCACGTCTGTCCCGTCATCGTGGGTCCCCTCCCCTTGAATTGTCTTGGATTATGCAGGTCGCCGAGCGTGCGTTCGACGCGGTGTCACCGCTCAGCAGGCCATAAGCGGACATAGAGGTAAGGATGGTGTGTACCCGGAGATCCGAGGAGACGCCCATGGCCCAGCAGTCGAGTCCGCCGCTCGCGCCCGGGGAGGTACGGTCCACGCGGACGATTCTGGTGGCCATCGGCGCACTGCTGCTCGGCATGCTGCTCGCGGCGCTCGACCAGACGATCGTGTCCACGGCGCTTCCCACGATCGTCAGCGACCTCGGAGGCCTGGAGCACCTCTCGTGGGTGGTCACCGCCTACATGCTGGCGGCGACGGCGGCCACCCCGCTCTGGGGCAAGCTGGGCGACCAGTACGGACGTAAAAAACTCTTCCAGACCGCCATCGTCATCTTCCTGATCGGCTCGGCGCTCTGCGGCCTCGCGCAGAACATGCCGCAGCTGATCGGGTTCCGCGCGCTCCAGGGCCTCGGCGGCGGCGGGCTGATGGTGCTCTCGATGGCCATCGTCGGCGACATCGTGCCGCCCCGGGAGCGCGGCAAGTACCAGGGCCTCTTCGGGGCCGTGTTCGGCGTGACCAGCGTCCTCGGCCCGCTGCTGGGCGGCCTCTTCACCCAGCACCTCTCCTGGCGCTGGGTCTTCTACATCAACCTCCCGGTCGGCGCGGTCGCGCTGATCGTCATCGCCGCCGTCCTGCACATCCCGGTCAGGCGGACCAAGCACACCATCGACTACCTCGGCACCTTCCTCATCGCCGCGATGGCGACCTGCCTGGTCCTGGTGGCCTCCCTGGGCGGCACCACCTGGGACTGGGGCTCCGCACAGATCATCGGACTCTCCGTCCTCGCGGTGGTGCTCCTGATCGTCTTCGTGGCCGTCGAGCGGCGCGCCGCCGAACCCGTCCTGCCGCTGAAGCTCTTCCGTATCAGGACCTTCAGCCTCGTCGCCCTCATCAGCTTCGTCATCGGCTTCGCCATGTTCGGCGCGATGACCTACCTGCCGACGTTCCTCCAGGTCGTGCAGGGCATCACGCCGACCATGTCAGGCGTGCACATGCTGCCGATGGTGCTGGGGCTGCTGCTCACCTCGACCGGCTCCGGCCAGATCGTCAGCCGTACCGGCCGCTGGAAGGTGTTCCCGCTCGTCGGCACGGCTGTCACCGCGATCGGCCTGCTGCTCCTGCACCGGCTCGACGTGAACAGCTCGACCTGGGAGATGAGCGCCTACTTCTTCGTCTTCGGCGCCGGGCTCGGCCTGGTGATGCAGGTCCTCGTGCTGGTCGTGCAGAACGCCGTCCCCTACGAGGACCTGGGCGTCGCCACCTCCGGCGCCACGTTCTTCCGGTCCATCGGCGCCTCCTTCGGGGTCGCCATCTTCGGCACCATCTTCACCAGCCTGCTCAACGACCGGCTCGCCGACGCGCTCAGCGGCAGGCCGCTGCCGCCGGGCGTCGACCCCGGACGCCTGGCCGCCGACCCCCGTGGCATCGGGCAGCTCCCCGCCGACCTGCGCCCCTCCGTCCTCGACGCGTTCGCGACCTCCATCACCGACGTGTTCCTCTACGCGGCCCCGGTCGTGCTGATCGCCTTCGTCGTCGCGTGGTTCCTCAAGGAGGACAAGCTGCGCGGCTCGGTCACCGCACCCGACACCACCGAGACCCTGGCCTCCAACCCGGTCCAGCGCTCCTCCTACGACGAGTGCGCCCGCGCCCTCTCCGTCCTCGCCACCCGCGAGGGGCGGCGCGAGATCTACGAGAAGATCACCGCCCGCGCCGGATACGACCTGCTGCCCGCCGCCAGCTGGCTGCTGCTGCGCATCAAGCGGCACGGGGCGGTCGAGCCCGCCCGGCTCGCCGACGTCACCCCGCTGCCGCTGAAGGTCATCATCGACGCCTCCCGGCAGCTGGAGGGACGCGGGCTCGCGCGCCGCGAAGGCGTGCAGCTGGTGCTCACCGAACCGGGCGCGGAGGCCGTCGTACGGCTCTCCCGGGCCCGGGAGGACTCGCTCGCCGAGATGCTGGGCGACTGGTGGGGCCCGGACCGCCCGACCGATCTGGTCGCCCTGGTCTCCGAGCTGACCGCCGAGGTCAGCGGCTCCAGGAAGGAGCAGCCCCACCTGCCCGAGGCACCCCGCGACCACGCGGCCGAACCGCGCCACCCGGGCGGCCCGGAACCGCACCGCCCCGGGCTCTGACGACGGCGGGACCCCGATCCGGACGGGAGCCCCTCGGGGAACCTCACAGCTCCTTGGCGAACCAGTGGTCGGCGTACGGGCCGTCGTTGTACGCCGGGATCTCCCGGAACCCGTGCTTCGCGTACAGCCCCCGCGCCTCCACCAGATCGCTCCGGGTGTCGAGCCGGAGCACCCGCATCCCCGCCCCGCGCGCCACCTCCTCGGCCGCCGCCACCAGCAGCCCGCCGCCCCCGGTGCGCCGGAACGCGGGGCGCACGTAGACCCGGGTCAGCTCCGCGACGGCCGTCGCCGGGTCCAGGAACACCCCGACGCAGCTCGCCGGCTCGCCCGCCCACCGCCCCACCAGGAGCCGGCCGGTGGGTGGGGCGAGGCGGTCGGCGCCGTCGTCCGTCAGCCCTTCGTCGATCTCCGCCTCGGTCGCCCGCCGCTTCCAGTAGCGGCTGGCGAGTTCGTCGTAGTAGTCCCGCAGCAGGCGCGCCGCGTCCGGCGTGTCGAAGCGCTCCGGGGTCAAAGTCCAGGTCATGGGCCGATCCGATCACCGCAACGATCGGGAGGGAAGCGAATTTCCCCCCGGCGCCGGGACGCCCGGGGCAGGGGGGAATCCGGGGGCCCGCGTGACGCGGCTGGCATTCTTTTGGGCAAAACGACGTGACGGTCAGGCGAAGTGGGGGTTGATGGTGTCTACCCCCAGGGGCAATGCGAGGCTTCATGGGCACGACCCGTATCCACGGGAATGTGCCAGAAGCGGTGGGAGGGTCGGCGCAGCGTGACACATGCGGAACACGGCGTGCGCGGGAGCGTGGCGACGGACGCGGAGACGAGGACCGGGACGGTCCGGATCGTGCTCTGGCTGGTCGTCGCCGCTCTCGCCGTACGCCAGATGACGGTGGTACTCAGACAGCCGCCGGGTGAGCGGCTGACCGATCTGGAGACCTGGATCGGGGAGAACGGCGTCCTGCGCGTCAAGGGCTCGCTCTACGACCCGGACCGGTTCACCGGCACACCGTTCGCGGGGCTCGTCCTGAAGCCGCTCGGCGCGTCGGCGGAGGAAGCCCTCGGGATCGCCTGGACCACCGTCTCCCTGCTGCTCGTCGTCGCGCTCGGCCTGGTCGCCGCCCGCGCGCTGCCCTCCCCGGTGGGCCGCCGCACCGCGTTGTTCGCCGCCCCGGCCGCCATCACCCTGCTCATGGTGTCGCTGCCGGTGCGCAACGCGCTGCACCTCGGGCAGACCAGCATCCTGCCGGTGCTGCTGGTCCTCGTCGGCTGCCTCACCGTCCGCGACCACCGGGCCCAGGGCCTGCTGGTCGGGATCGCGGCGGCGCTCCAGCCGCCCGTGCTGCTCTTCGCGGTCCTCCTCTGGCTGACCGGACGCCGCCGCGCCGCCCTGACGGGCGGCGCCACCTTCGTCGCGCTCACCGCCGTCGCCTGGGCCGCGCTGCCGCACGACTCCTGGACGTACTGGATCCACCACGTCGCCGGAGCCGGGCTCGGTGAGCGCCCGGACGGCCTCGCCAACCAGTCGCTGCACGGTGCGCTGCTCCGCCTCGGCCTCCACGGTCCGCTGGAGATCACCGTCCTGCTGGTCCTGGCCGTCGCCGTCGCCGTGCTCGGACTGCGCCGCGCCGCCCGGTACGCCCGGGACGGGCAGTTCCTCCTCGCCGTCTCGGTGACCGGCTGCGTGGCCGTCGTCGTCTCCCCGACCACCTGGCAGCACCAGCTGCTCTGGGTGCTGCTCGCGGTGGTCGGCCGGGTCGGGAAGCGGGCCTCGGACCGGCTGGTCTGGCCCGCCGTGGTGGTCCTCGTCCTCACCCTGCCCGGCACCATGCTGCTGCCGAACGTCGGGGTGCTCCACCCGGTGCGCGACAACGTGCTGCTGCTCACCGCGCTCGCCGCGGCCTGCGCCGTGCCGTTCCTGCCGCGCACCTCGCCCTACTGGTCGGTGCCGGTCCCCACCGACTACGCCCGGCCGGTACCGGCGCGCTGGAGCCGGGTGCCGCTGCTGCCGTTCTGGCGCCGGGTGCTGACCCGCCCCAACCTGCTGCTGGAGCTCCTGCTCATCCGGGTCGTCTACTCCGCGTACGCCAAGGTCCGGCTCGCCGCGACGGCGGGCCGCCCCACGGCGGAGAAGCACGGCCGGCAGATCCACTCGCTGGAGCGGTGGCTGCACATCGACGTCGAGCACTGGTTCAACCACAAGGTCGCCGGAATCGGCTGGATGCGGGACTTCTTCGACTACTACTACTCGACGTTCCACTTCATCATCCCGCTGACCATCCTCGGCGTGCTCTACGTGCGCCGCCCCGCCGACTACCGCTGGGCCCGCTCCACCATCGGCTTCGCGACCCTCCTCGCCCTGGTCGGCTTCTGGCTCTACCCGCTGGCCCCGCCGCGGCTCATGCCCGGCCTCGGGTTCATCGACACCGTGCACGGCGTCCAGGACTTCTCCAAGCCCGACTACGGGACGCTGACCTCGGTCACCAACCAGTACGCGGCCATGCCGTCGCTGCACTTCGGCTGGTCGCTCTGGTGCGGGCTGATGATCCTGATCCTCGCCCCGAAGGTCTGGATGAAGCCGCTGGGGCTGCTCCACCCGTTCTTCACCATCTGCGCCATCGTGGGCACCGGCAACCACTGGATCCTCGACGCGGCGGGCGGCGCCCTGGTCGTCTCGCTCGGCTTCCTGCTGACCTGGGCGCTGGCCGGACCGCGCCGACTGCGGAGCCCGGACGACGACCGCGACCGCGGGCCGGTGGCGGGGAGCGGGGGCAGACCCCCGGCGGACGCCCGGCCACTGGCGGGCAGCGCGGGCAGTGCTGGACGCTCGGGAGGCGGGGCGGCGGGCGCGGCCCGCGAGTGAGCCGGTACGGCCCCGGGCGTGATGAGGGGGGGAGCCGGAGCGCGCAGGGCCGCACGGGAGCGTACGCGGCCGGAAACCGGGTTGCGCCGGACCGGCGAGCCCGATGGGCTGCCTCCATGGACGGAATCGCGGGACCGGCGCGCCGGGCAGGGCCGACGCGTGGACCACGGCGTGTTGCGAACGTCCCGCCCGCCGGGCGGACGACCCGACACCCGGCACGCCCCCTGGCGGTGCTCGCGGCCCTCATGCTGGCCGCCTTCACCTTCAACACGGCGGAGAACCTGCCCGTCGGCCTCCTGGAGGTCATCGCCGGGGACCTGCGGGTGTCGGTGCAGGCGGTCGGGCTGCTGATCACCGGGTACGGCGTGACCGTGGCCGTCGGGTCCCTGCCACTCGCCCACGCCGTGCGGGCGGTGCCCCGACGCCATGTGCTCACGGGGCTGCTGGCCGCGCTCGTCGTCTCCAGCCTCGCCGCCGCGTCGGCCCCGTCCTACGGGGTGCTCCTCGGGGCCCGGCTGGTGACCGCGCTCGCCCAGGCGCTGTTCTGGGCGGTGATGGGGCCGGTCGCGGTGGGTCTCTTCCCGGCCGGAGTCCGCGGCCGGGTGATCGGGGCGCTCTCCGTGGCCGGCTCGCTCGCCCTCGTGCTCGGTGTGCCCGCCGGTTCCTGGCTGGGCCGGCAGAGCGGCTGGCAGGTGCCGGTCGTCCTGCTCGCCGCCGCCGGAACCGTCTCCCTGGTGACGATCGCGGTCCTGCTGCCGACCTCGCGTCCCGAGGACGAGCCCGCCGCCCGCGGGACCCGTCCCGACGTCCGCCGGTTCGTGGTCGTCCTGGTGACCGGGGCCCTCGCCGCCACCGGGGCGTTCGCGGGATTCACGTACGTCGTGAAGTTCCTGGGGGACGTGAGCGGCTTCGCGCCCGGCACCGTCGGCGTCCTGATCACGGCGTTCGGCGTGGCGTGCCTGGCCGGGGTGAGCGTCACCGGGGCGCTGCTGGACCGCTTCCCCCATGCCGCGCTGTTCGCCGCCGTGTCCACGCAGGCCGTGGGGATGCTCGGCCTCTGCGCGGCCGGGACCGAGCCGGTGGCGGCGGTGGTGTTCCTGGTGCTGATGGGCGGGGCGCTCGGCCCGGTGTTCATGACCACGCAGAACGCGATGCTGCACTGCGCCCCGGGGCGCACGGACCTCGCGCTCGCGGCGAACTCGGGTGCCTACAACGCCGGTATCGCGGCGGGCGCCGCCCTCGGCGGACTGGTCCTGTCACTCGCCGACGTGCGGGGCGCCTTCCTCGTCGGCGGTCTGCTCTCCGTCGCGGCCTGCGCGGTGGCGCTCCTCGGCGGGGCTCCGCGCAGGCGGACCGGACCGTGAGGGCCCGGTGCGGGCGGACACGGCGAAGCCCGGGCCGGGACCTCGGTGAAGAGGTCCCGGCCCGGGCTTCGTCCTGCGGGCTGCTGCGCGGGCCGGCTCAGTACCAGCTATTGGCCTGCCAGAAGTCCCAGGCGCCGCACGGGCTGCCGTAGCGCTCGTTCATGTAGTTGAGGCCCCACTTGATCTGCGTGGCGGGGTTGGTCTGCCAGTCGGAACCGGCGGAGGCCATCTTGGAGGCGGGCAGGGCCTGGACCAGGCCGTACGCGCCGGAGGAAGCGTTGGTGGCGCTCGGGTTCCAGCCGCTCTCGTGCGACACGATGTTGCTGAAGCACTGGAACTGGGCGCTGTCACCGATCATCTGCTTCGCCGTGGCCTGCGCGCTCGCGGCTGCGGTCGTCGCGGTGGGCGTGGCGGCGGACGCCGTACCGGCGCCGAGGGCCAGGCCACTGCCACCGAGGAGTACGGCGGCGCCGGCGAGGACGGTCTTGCGGCCTGCGATGCGGGGCTGGGCGAGGAAACGACGGGCGAACGACACGAAGAAACCTAACGTCGGGGGCAGGTGGCGTCGCGGGCCGGTTCTGTGGTGAATGATCCGGGCGTCCCCACCTGGGCCCTGGTGACCTGATGACGGCCGACCGGGCCACCGAGGTGTTCGGCGACGAGAACCATGGTTAGCCCCGGCGTCCGGCGCTGGCAATGCCCTCCCGACGGCGGCCGTACGACCCCGGGTCGGACCCCGGGCCCAAGGTCCCGAACGCGGACAAAGAGGAGTCGTGGCAGGTCAGCGATGGTGTGAAAAGGGCGGCTCATCCATCGGTGTCGCTACTATCCGGCTTGGGGGAGGACCAAGTGCCTGTGGGTGTCCTCACGCCGCCGGGACCCTCGAATGTGACCTGGGCCTCGAAGGACGCGCGCCGGGTCGCCCGGCGGAGCGCCCTCAGGAGGACCGGCCCCACGGCGAGCGTCAGCACCACGGTCAGCGCCGCCCGGCCCAGGTCCCAGCCGAGCGAGGTGGTCAGGCAGTACGCCAGGAAGCGGACCAGGTTCTCGTGCACCGGGTCGCCCGCCACGAAGGAGATGCCCGAGCCCAGCCCTGGCACGATCGTCCAGCCGTAGAGGTTCATCACCGTGCCGTAGAGGAGGGAGGCCACCGCGCCGTACGCCGCGAGCATCGCGGTCTCCGCCCGGCCGCGCAGCCGCTCCGGCCCCGGCAGCAGGCCCGCGCCCATGGTGAACCAGGCCATCGACAGCATCTGGAACGGCATCCACGGCCCCACCCCGCCGGTGAGCAGCGCCGACGCGAACATCGTGACCGCGCCCAGCACGAAGCCGAAGCCGGGCCCGAGCACCCGCCCGCTGAGCACCATCAGGAAGAACATCGGTTCCAGCCCCGCCGTCCCCGCCCCCAGCGGGCGCAGGGCGGCGCCGACCGCCGCGAGCACGCCCAGCATCGCGACGGCCTTCGCGTCCAGCCCGGCGTCCGCGATCGTCGCCACGGCCACCGCCACCAGCAGCGGCAGCAGCGCGCCGAACAGCCACGGCCCGTCCTGCGCGTGGGCGGTGCCGAAGGCGGGCCCGGCGAGCAGCGGCCAGCCGAAGGCCGCCACCCCCACCGCGCTGACCAGCACCAGCGCCACGACCGCACGCGGACCGAGCCGGACCGGACGGACCCGCCGCCCGCCGGTCGCGGAGCCTTCGGGGAGTGCGGTGCCGTCGAGGCGCGCGGTGCCGGTCATGCGCCGGCCTCCAGGGCCGCGCGGACCTGGTTCACGGTGAGCCACTCCTGCGGGGCGAGGATCTTCGCGGTCTGCGGGGCGTACGCGGGGGAGGAGACCACCACCTGCCGGGTCGGGCCGTCCGCGACGACCTCCCCGCCGGCCAGGATCACCACCCGGTCCGCCAGTTCCGCCGCCAGCTCCACGTCGTGGGTGGCCAGCACGATTCCGTGCCCCTCGGCCGCCAGGCCGCGCAACACGCCGACCAGTCGGGCCTTCGCCGCGTAGTCGAGGCCCCGGGTCGGCTCGTCCAGCAGGATCAGCGGCGGCCGGGCGGTCAGCACGAGCGCCAGCGCCAGGGTCAGCCGCTGGCCCTCGGAGAGGTCGCGGGGGTGGGTGCCGTCCGGCACTCCGGGCAGCAGGCGGGAGACGAGGGCCCGGCAGCTGCCCGCCGGGGCACCCGCGTCGGCGTCGGCCGCCGCGCACTCGGCGGCCACCGTCTCCGCGTACAGCAGGTCGCGGGGCTCCTGCGGCACCAGCCCGACCCGGCGCACCATGGTGCGCGGGTCGGTGCGCGACGGCTCCAGACCGCCCACGCGGACCCGTCCGGCGGTCGGCGAAACCATGCCGACGAGCGCCCCGAGCAGGGTGGACTTCCCGGCGCCGTTGCGGCCCATCAGGGCCACGGTCTCCCCGGCCCGGACGTCCAGGGTCACCGCGCGCAGCGCCTCCACCCGGCCGCGCCGCACCCCGAGCCCCTCGGCCCGCGCCAGCGGAGCGGTGGGGCCGAAAGCGGCTGCGGGGCCGGTCGCGGGGCCGGTGGTACGCGCCCGGGGTGCGCGCCGGAGGCCGAAGAGGCCGGTGCGCGGAGCGGGCGCCGGAGCGAGGGCCGGAGCGGGGGCACCGGCAATGGTGTCGGATGCGCCGTGCGCGCCGGGCGCGAGACGTACGGGGGACGGGCCCCGCGCGGGGCCCGCGGGGGGCGTGGACGGCGGCGCCGCGGCGGGCGACCGGTCGGCCAGCCGCTCCCGCAGCCCGGCCGCCCGCCGCCGGGCGTCCCGTACGGAGAGCGGCAGCGGGTCCCAGCCCGCCAGCAGCCCCAGTTCGGCGACGGGCGGCCGGACCGGCGAGACGGCCATGATCTCCCCGGGCGCGCCGACGACCGGGGCGGCGCCGGGGGCGGGCAGCAGCACGACCCGGTCCGCGTACTGCACCACGCGCTCCAGCCGGTGTTCGGCCATCAGCACGGTCGTACCCAGGTCGTGCACGAGGCGCTGGAGCACCGCGAGGACCTCCTCGGCCGCCGCCGGGTCCAGCGCGGACGTCGGCTCGTCGAGCACCAGCACCTTCGGGTGCGGGGTCAGCACCGAGCCGATCGCGACCCGCTGCCGCTGTCCGCCGGAGAGCGTGGCGATCGGCCGGTCCCGCAGCTCCGCGAGCCCCAGCAGGTCGAGGGTCTCCTCCACCCGGCGGCGCATCACGTCCGGGGCGAGCCCCAACGACTCCATGCCGTAAGCGAGTTCGTCCTCCACGGTGTCCGTGACGAAGTGCGCGGCGGGGTCCTGGCCCACCGTGCCCACCAGATCGGCGAGTTCACGTGGTTTGTGGGTGCGCGTGTCCCGCCCGTCGACGGTGACCCGGCCGCTCAGCGTCCCGCCGGTGAAGTGCGGCACCAGCCCCGGCACCGCGCCGAGCAGCGTCGACTTGCCGACCCCGGACGGGCCGACGAGCAGCACCAACTCGCCCTCGGGCACGGTCAGATCGACGCCCGACAGGGTGGGCTCGGCCGCACCTTCGTACCGCAGGGAGACCTGCTCGAACCGGATCACTGGTCCTCCTTCGGATACGGCGGCACGACAGCCGGACGCGGCGGCACGACGGCCGGATACGGCGGCGCGACGGCCGGACGCGGCGGCACGGGGGCGGCGAACGCGGGCAGCAGCCCGATCAGGATGCCCGCGGCGGGCCACAGCGGCAGCACGGGCGGGGCCGGCGGGACGACGCCGGGCCGCAGCGCCGCCGGGTCCACCGAACCCGCCCGGATCATCGCCGCGGCCACCAGCACGCCCGACCCCGCCACCAGCCACGCCCGTACGCCCCACCGGTCGGGCCGGTACCGGGTGCGCACCGAGCGACGGCCGCCGAGGCGCAGCCCGGCCGTCGCCGCGACGAGCCCGCCCACCAGCAGCGGCAGCCCGTAGACCGCGCCCTCGGCGGCGAGCAGCCCGTACGTGCCGGCGCACACCCCCAGCAGGCCGCCGAGGGTCAGGACGTTGGTGGTGTGCCGGACCCGGGCGGGCACCCGGGCGGTCCGCCCGTACCCCCGCGCGTCCATCGAGGCGGCCACCGCGACCGACCGCTCCAGCGCGCCCTCCAGCACCGGCAGGCCGATCTGGGCGACCGCCCGGATGCCGCCGGTGGGACGGCCCCGCAGCCGCCGGGCGGTCCGCAGCCGCGCCACGTCGGCGACCATGTTCGGGGCGAACGTCATGGCGACGACGACCGCCACCCCCGCCTCGTACAGCGCGCCCGGCAGTGACTTCAGCAACCGGGCGGGACTGGCGAGGGAGTTGGCCGCGCCGACACAGATCAGCAGGGCGGCCATCCGCGCACCGTCGTACAGCGCGAAGAGGAGCTGTTCCGCGGTCACCCGGCCGCCGATCCGGACGCCCTCGGCCCATTCGGGCAGCGGCACCTCGGGGAGCGTGACCAGGGTGTGCGTGCCCGGGATCGACGACCCCAGGAACGCCGAGAAGACGAGCCGCACCCCGACGACGAAGAGGCCCAGCTTGACGAACGCCCCGTACGAACGGGCCCACGGCGCGTCCGTACGCCGCGCGGCCACCACATAACCGGCCACCCCCACCAGCAGCCCGAGCAGCAGCGGGTTGGTGGTGCGGGACGCGGCGGTCGCCAGGCCCAGCGCCCACAGCCACCACGCGCCGGCGGGCAGCGCGTTGCTCCGGTGCGCCCCGGGCGCGCGCAGGCCGCGCACGCGGCCCGTCGCGGCGGGAAGGCGGCTCATCGACGGCTCATCGAAGGCGGCTCATCGCCGGCGGCGTGCCTGGAGGACGGCGGCGGCGCCGAGGACCACGACGGCACCGACACCGGCGAGCACGCCGACGGAGGGACCACCGCCGTCACCTCCGGCGGCGTCGCCCGACGTCGCGGACGAGGCGGCCGGGGAGCTCGCGGCGGACGCCGTCCCGGTGGGCGCGGACGAGGTGTCGCCCGAGATCTGCTCGCCGCAGCCGGTCTCCGGATAGCCCGAGATGGCGCAGAGCAGCGCCGCGCTGTCGTACCGCAGCGGCTTCGCGACCGAGGCCAGCGCCTCGGCGGTGCTCGCGTCCGGGGCGACCCGCGCGCAGGCGGTACGGAGCGCGGGCGGCTGCTCGCCCGCGGGGGCGTCGGCCGCCGTGCCGGGGTCGATGACCAGCGCGACGCGCTTGCTGCCGTCCTTCGCGGGGGTGTCCCCGCAGACGGCGGCGAAGTCGGGGGCGCGGCGCGGCCGGGCCGCGTCGCCGGAGTCCTCGCTCACCGCGAACCGGAAGCCCTGCACCGCCCCGTCCTCGGGGCGGACCAGGGACGGCCCCTGGGTGGCGTACGCCCACCGTGAGCCGTCGCCCTCCCAGAAGGACCAATAACGGTATCCGGCGGCCTGCGCGGTGCCCGCGACGCAGAGCGTCACGACCGCCGCGAGCGCCGTCAGCGCCACGAGCGCCGCCGCCCGGCGGAGAACCCCGCCGGGCGTGTTCCGGAACGCGGGCGCGGTCACCGGCCGCCCTTGTCCTTGCCCCGGTTGCTGAGCAGGAAGCCGATGCCCGCGCCGACGGCCAGGCCCACCCCGATCAGCCACCAGACGCTGAAGCCGGAGCTGCCGGTGGAGGTGGCGGCGGGCTGCGCGCCGGTCGGGGTCGGGGAGGGCGCCGCGGTCGCGGCGGGCGCCGGGCCGGTCGCGTTGAGCTGGGCGACGAGGTCGGCGCCGCCGAAGTCGCGGGCGTCGGTGCCGGTCGCGTGCGCCGCGAGGATCAGCTGCGCGTACGCGGCGGGGCCGGACTGCTTCGCCCAGGCGGCGGAGTTCTTCTCCAGCCAGGTGACGGCGGTCGCGGCCTTGTCCTGGTGGCCGGAGGCGGCGAGCGCCACGACGGCGTCGGCGGTGTTGCCGAAGTCGGGCTGCGGGTCGGTGGTCTCCGCGCCCGGCATGGGCGCCTGGTCGAGGTGGCCGGAGCCGGCGAGCGCGGCGGTCAGCCAGTGCGCGCCGTTCTGGGCGACCTGCTCGGCGGTGAGGCCGGTGCCGGGCGTGCAGACGGGGGCCTTGCCCGGGTTGTAGCTGCCGGCCGCGAGGCCCTTGCCCATGGTGCCGAGCACGGCCGCGGCCGTGGCGTCCGCGTTGGCGGTCAGCGTGCCCTTCTTGTCGGGCTGGTAGGCGAACGCGCCGCCGTCCTCGCCGCCGCACGGCAGCGCGAGCCCGCGCAGCACGTCGTACGGGGTGTGCCCGGTGGACGAGGTCACGTCGGTCAGCTTCTTGCCCGCGCGGGCGAAGGCGCCGACGACCACCGCGGTCGAGTTCGCGTCGCTGGGGCTGCCGGGGGTGTAGCCCCAGCCGCCGTCGTCGTTCTGCACGGACGCCAGCCAGTCGATGCCGTTCGCCACGGCCGTCTTCTCGCCGGTCAGCTCGGCGAGCGCCTGCACGGCGGCGGCGGTGGAGTTGGTGTCCGTCATCGTCTTGGCGTCGCACGGCTGGTGGAAGTCGCGGTACGCGGCGAAGGCGCCGCTGTCGCACTGCTGGAGCTTCAGCCAGTTCACCGCCTCCACGGACGGGGTGACGTACTCGACCTTCTGGGCCAGGAAGGCCAGCGACTGGCGCCAGACCCCGTCGTACGTCGGGTCCGAGGTGCCGTAGAGCCCGGCGTGCGGGTCGGCGGGCACCGAGGGGGAGGCGGAGGGCGACGGGCTGGACGAGTCCGCCAGTGCCGCCGGGGCGGCGGACGCCAGGAGCACGGCGGTGGTCGCGAGCGCGGCTGCGCTGCGGCGTACGGTCATGACTGGCGAGGGCCTCTCCTGCGGGGGCCGGGCGCGGGCACGTACCGGTGCCGGGCTCGGCTCCGTCTGTTGCGACGGATGCGGACCACCGGACCTCCCGGCGGCATCGGCCGTTCGCGCCCGCGCCCCGGATTCCGCCCGGGACGCGGGCGGTTCACGGACGGCGACGACCCGGTGCGGACCGGGGCCGGGCGGGGAGCTGTACCGGGTTCGCACCGGTTTCCCCCGTACGGGCGTGATGAACGACGGGTTCACTCTACCGGGGGAGCGGGGACCGGCCCGGCGGCCGGTCGCCCCGGAGGGCCCCAGGTCACACCGGAAGAGGCGTCCGGCGACCGGCCCGCAAGGAGCGGGCCGTACCGCGACCGGGCGGGGAGCGGGGCGTACGGGGTGAGCCGTCCTCAGCCGGACGGCGGCACGGGGTCCAGCAGCCGGCAGACCGTCTCGATGTCCGTCCGCACCTGCGCGGCCCCCGCGCGGCCGGACAGCCAGGCGGTCAGGGTGCAGTGCCAGGTGTGCTCGACCACCCGCACCGCCGAGAGCTGCCCGGCGTCGGGGTCCGTCAGCCCCGCCGCGTCCAGGACGATCTCCGTCACCAGCCGGGAGACGGCGTCCACCTCGGCGCGCACGCTCCGGTCCGCGAAGGTCAGCGCCCGCAGCATGGCGTCGGCCAGCTCCGGTTCGCGGCGCAGTGCCCGGAAGGCGCGCAGCAGCGTCGCGGCGGCCCGCTCCCCGGGGGTGCGCCCGGCCGGTGGGTGGTCGGCCAGCGTGGTGCTCAGCAGCCGCAGCCGGTCGTGCAGGGTGGCGACGAGCAGGTGCACCTTGGACGGGAAGTAGCGGTACAGGGTGCCGAGGGCGACCCCGGCGGCCTCCGCGACCTCGCGCATCTGCACGGCCTCGAAGCCGCCGCGTCCGGCGAGTTCCGCGGTGGCGTCCAGGATGCGGGCGCGGCGGGCCCGCTGGCCCGCCGTCAGAGGAAGTGCGGGCGGCCGGGGGGCAGCGGTCATGTGGTCACCTCCGTGCCGTGGCGTGAATCACCTGATCCGGTCGTCACACCGACGCTACCTGCCGGTAGATTCGATCCTCATTGGACGGGTCGGTCTGAAACTTGTTCCAGATTATCGGCAGCGGTTACGCTCCGGAAAACGCAGTGATGAAGGGGGCCGGGAGTGACCGCCGAGGCCATGGAGACGGACCCCAGCGCGGGACACGGCGCCCCCGCCGGAGCGGACGACCGCCCGCTGCGGATCGCCCTCCTCACGTACAAGGGCAACCCGTTCTGCGGCGGCCAGGGCGTCTACGTCCGCCACCTCGGCCGCGAGCTGGCGCGCCTCGGCCACAGCGTCGAAGTGATCGGCGCCCAGCCCTACCCGGTGCTCGACGAGGGCGTCCCGCTCACCGAACTCCCCAGCCTCGACCTCTACCGGCAGCCCGACCCGTTCCGGACCCCCGGACGGGGCGAGTACCGCGACTGGATCGACCTCGCGGAGGTCGCCACCATGTGGACCGGCGGCTTCCCCGAACCGCTCACCTTCTCGCTGCGCGCCGGACGCCATCTGCGGTCCCGGCGCGGCGAGTTCGACGTGATCCACGACAACCAGACGCTCGGCTACGGCCTGCTCGGCGACCTCGGCGCCCCGCTCGTCACCACGATCCACCACCCCATCACCGTCGACCGCCGGCTCGACCTGGCCGCCGCCACGACCCGCATGCGCGCCTTCTCCGTACGCCGCTGGTACGGCTTCACCCGCATGCAGAAGCGGGTCGCCCGCAGGCTGCCGCACGTCCTGACCGTCTCCGGCTCGTCCCGCCAGGAGATCGTCGACGACCTCGGGGTGCGCCCCGGCCGCGTCGACGTGGTCCACATCGGCGCCGACACCGACCTCTGGTCGCCCGACCCCTCGGTCCCCGAAGTGCCGGGCCGGATCGTCACCACCTCCAGCGCCGACGTCCCCCTCAAGGGGCTCGTCCACCTCGTGGAGGCGCTCGGCAAGGTCCGGGCCGGCCACCCCGACGCCCACCTCGTGGTCGTCGGCAAGCGCGCCGAGGACGGACCCGTCGCCCGGGCCATCGAACGCCTCGGCCTCGGCGACGCCGTCGAGTTCGTCAAGGGCATCAGCGACGGAGAACTCGTCGACCTGGTGCGCGGCGCCCAAGTCGCCTGCGTCCCCTCGCTGTACGAAGGGTTCTCGCTGCCGGCCGCCGAGGCGATGGCCACCGGCACCCCGCTCGTCGCCACCACCGGCGGGGCGATCCCCGAGGTCACCGGCCGCGACGGGGAGACCTGCCTGGCCGTGCCGCCCGGCGACCCCGACGCCCTCGCGACCGCCCTCACCCGGATGCTGGACGACCCCGGGCTGCGCGCCAGACTCGGCGCGGCAGGCCGGGACAGGGTGCTCGCCCACTTCACCTGGGCCAGGGCGGCGGCCGGTACCGCCGACCTCTACCGCCGGGCCATCGCCGCCCGGGGTGCCCGCAGGTGACCCCACCGGACTCCGCTCCCGCCCGTGCCCGTACCACCGACCTCGAAGGCAGGCCCCCGTGCTGACCGTCGACTTCACCCGCTTCCCGCTCGCCGCCGGTGACCGCGTGCTCGATCTCGGCTGCGGCGCCGGCCGGCACGCCTTCGAGTGCTACCGGCGCGGCGCCCAGGTCGTGGCCCTGGACCGGAACGGCGAGGAGATCCGCGAGGTCGCCAAGTGGTTCGCCGCGATGAAGGCCGAGGGCGAGGCCCCGGCCGGCGCGACCGCCACCGCGATGGAGGGCGACGCCCTCAACCTGCCTTTCCCCGACGACTCGTTCGACGTGGTCATCATCTCCGAGGTGATGGAGCACATCCCCGACGACAAGGGCGTCCTCGCCGAGATGGTCCGCGTCCTCAAGCCCGGCGGACGCATCGCCATCACCGTGCCCCGCTACGGCCCCGAGAAGGTCTGCTGGTCCCTCTCCGACGCGTACCACGAGGTCGAGGGCGGCCACATCCGCATCTACAAGGCCGACGAACTGCTCCGCAAGATCCGCGAAGCCGGACTGAAGCCGTACGGCACCCACCACGCCCACGCCCTGCACTCGCCCTACTGGTGGCTCAAGTGCGCCTTCGGCGTGGACAACGACAAGGCCCTGCCGGTCCGCGCCTACCACAAGCTGCTGGTGTGGGACATCATGAAGAAGCCCGCGGTGACCCGGGTCGCCGAGCAGCTGCTCAACCCGGTCGTCGGAAAGAGCTTCGTGGCGTACGCGACGAAGCCGCACCTCCCGAAGGCAGAGGCGTGACCCTCCCCGAACGGACCGAACATCTCGTCCTGCCCGGTGTCCTGACGCCGGATCAGGCCGCCGCGACCGTCGCCGCGCTGCTCGACGTGCAGTGCGAGGACGGCGCCCTGCCCTGGTTCCGCGGCCACCACCTCGACCCGTGGGACCACACCGAGGCGGCGATGGCCCTCGACGCCGCCGGTGAACACGAGGCCGCCGAAGCCGCCTACGCGTGGCTGGCCCGCAGCCAGAACCCGGACGGCTCCTGGTACGCCGCCTACCACGACGGCGATCCGGAGCAGCCCACCGACCGCAGCCGGGAGTCCAACTTCTGCGCGTACGTGGCCGTCGGCGTCTGGCACCACTACCTCGCCACCGGCGACGACGCGTTCGTCGACCGGATGTGGCCGATGGTCTACGCGGCCGTCGAGTTCGTCCTCGGGCTCCAGCAGCCCGGCGGCCAGATCGGCTGGAAGCGCGAAGCCGACGGCACCCCCGTCGCCGACGCGCTGCTGACCGGCTCCTCCTCGGTCCACCACGCCCTGCGCTGCGCCCTCGCCCTCGCCGAGCGACGCGAAGAGCCCCAGCCCGACTGGGAGTTGGCGACCGGGGCGCTGGCCCACGCCATCGCCGCGCACCCCGAACGCTTCCTGGACAAGAGTCACTACTCGATGGACTGGTACTACCCGGTCCTCGGCGGTGCGATCACCGGAGCCGAGGCCCAGCGGCGCGTGGACGAACGCTGGGACGAGTTCGTCGTCCCCGGCCTCGGTGTGCGCTGCGTGCTGCCCAACCCCTGGGTCACCGGCGGCGAGAGCTGCGAACTCGCCCTGACCCTCTGGGCGATGGGCGAATCCGACCGGGCCCTGGAGATCCTCCAGTCCATCCAGCACCTGCGCGAGCCCGGCGGCCTCTACTGGACCGGATACGTCTTCGAGGGCGAACGCGCCTTCTGGCCCGAGGAACTCACCACCTGGACCGCCGGATCGCTGCTGCTCGCGGTGGCCGCGCTCGGGGGGGACGAGGCGACCACCGCGGTCTTCGGGGGAGAACGGCTGCCGAGGGGCCTGGAACCGGACTGCTGCACCTGACCGGCCCGCGGGCCGCCGGAATTCACCGTACGGCGGAGGCGGCCCGCCGCCCGCCGCCCGGTGCTCATGTACGACGCAGACGGCCCGCCACCGCGTGACCGACGAAGAGGTAGACGGCGGCGGCCAGACCGTATCCGGCGACCACCCGCGCCCACGCCTTGTCGAAGGTGAACAGGTCGTACGACCAGCCGGCCAGCCATCGGGCGGAGTCCTGGACGAACTGCACCAGCTCGTTGCCCCTGTTGGCGTCGAGCAGGTACATCAGGATCCACAGGATGATGATGAAGGCCATGACATCCGCGACGACGGCGATCGCGCGCCCCGCGGTACTGCTTCCTGAGCCTCGTCTGTAGGACATGCACACCGGATTGCCGCTGCCCGGGGCCTGAAACCCGGACGGCCGAACCCGGTGGCGGGGCGCCGCGTCCGGGGCGAGCCTGGCGGGGAGTGCCGGTCTTGGCCGGACAGCCCGTTCCGCCGCCCGGTCAGGAAGGCCCGCCGTGCCCCGTCCCGTACCGCCCCGCCGCCTGCCGGTGACTCCGCTGCTCGTCTGCGCCCTGCTCGCGGGCGCCACCGCCTGCGACAGCGGCAACGACAAGCAGATGGTCTCCTCCGACGCCTCGATCGTGGCCCCCACCGCGACCGCGGAGAAGCAGCGGCTCGCCAAGACCCGCTTCGTCGCCAACGCCGGTCTGGCGGCGGGCGCCGCCTACCAGTGGATCGTGAAGCCCTACCGCGCGGGCACGTTCAAGAAGGGCGCCGACGGCCGGTCCTTCGCCCTGGCCAAGGCGGGCCTCGCGGGCGGGTTCGCGTACAACCGGCTGAAGGCGGCGGCGAACAACGCCAAGGCCGACCCGCTCCTCTCCCAGGCCGTCGCCCCGCTCACCGCGGGCATCGAATCCCTCAAGGGGCTGGCCACCAAGTTCCGCAAGGGCGAAGCCGGTGACTCCGACATCGGCATCCTCGAAGACGTCGTCAACAGCGTCAAGGACGCGGGCACGAGCGCCGGCGCCGAGGTGAGGAACCAGGTGCCGTCGGTCTCCCAACTGACCGGGTGAGACGGCGCCTTCGACGCGCACGGTGCACACGAAGGCCCCCGGCCGCTGAACTCCCGCGGCCGGGGGCCTTCGTGTCGGACGGACGGGCGGGATCAGCCGCGCTGGATGCCCGAGGTGTCCTGGAGGACGCCGCGACGGCCGTCCTGCGTCTGCGCGATCAGGCTCTGGCCGCGCTGCTCGACCGCGAGGTACCAGGTACCGGGGGCCAGTTCGGCGATCTGGCCGGACGAACCGTCCTCGCCGTACAGCGGACGGGGCACCGGCACCGCGAACCAGAACGGCGCGAAGTCGGCGGCCGGCGCACCACCGGACTGGGGCGCCTGCGGCGACTGGGCCGCCTGCGGGGCCGGCTGACCCTGGGCACCGTACGGCTGGGGCTGCGGAGCACCGGCCTGCGAACCGAAGGACGGCTGGCCCGGGTAGCCGTACCCCTGGCCCTGCGGCTGCGCACCGTACGGCGACTGGGTGGCCGGGGCCGGGCGGGGGCCCGCCGAGAGCGGAGCCTTGAGCGCGGGAATCAGCGGTCCGGCGACCGTCGCAGCGGCGAGCACCAGGGACGCCAGCAGGCCGAGGATCAGCCCGGCACCCGCGTCTCCGGCGTCGATGGTGGTCCAGAACGCCGTCCACAGCGCGAAGACGGTGAGGGCCACGCCGAACTGTCCGAGGTCCAGACCGACGATCTTGCGGCCCGGCGTCGAACGGCTCACGATCACCAGCGCCGCTCCGATGACACCGGCGAGGAAGATGCTCATGAGGAGTGAGAGCGAATCCCAGGCACTCGCACTGTCGTAACCCGAGCAGTCGATGTTGCTGGGGCACTCGTAACCGGAGAGGTCGAGGAAGGAGGCGATGAACAGCACGACCGCTGCTCCGATCACCACGCCGTCGCCTCTAGTGAGGGAGCGGATATTCACGTGAAGGTCCTTAGTCGGTCGTCTCGTCGGGGACGGTCGTCGCTGCGCCCGGGACTCTTCCCTCGGGCGCGCCGAGAAGCCCGGGGCGGCTCCCCATCGTACGGATGAATCTATCGTCTGCCCGGGTGGGTTGGCCCCCGGCTTGCGCGACGGCCCGTCATCCCCCCGACATCAGCGCAGAACTACCCCGTACCGGGGCGGAACTACCCCTTCAGGTAGCTGCTGATGCCGTCGCTGATCCCCTCGGCGGCGCTCTGCCGCCAGCGCGCGCTCGTCAGCAGCGCGGCGTCCTTCGGATCGCGCATGTTCCCGCACTCGATGAACACCTTCGGAACCGTGGACATGTTGAGCCCGCCGAGGTCGTCGCGCACGTCCAACCCCGTTCCCCCGCCGATGTAATTGGACGCCGCGCTCCCGGTGGCCGCCACGAACCTGCCCGCGATACGGGTCCCCAGGTCGCGCGAGGGGCCCACGATCCGCGAGGTGTCCGCCGCCCCGTCCCGTACGAGCGCGGGCAGGATCACGTGGAACCCCCGGTTGCCCACGGCCGAACCGTCCGCGTGCACGGAGACCACGGCATCCGCCTTCGCCGCGTTGCCGATCCGCGCCCGTTCGTCCACGCACGGACCGTACGCGCGGTCGTCGTCGTACGTGAGGAGCACCTTCGCGCCCTGCGCCTCCAG
This sequence comes from Streptomyces sp. NPDC060184, assembly GCF_042728795.1. Classification (NCBI taxonomy): domain Bacteria; kingdom Bacillati; phylum Actinomycetota; class Actinomycetes; order Kitasatosporales; family Streptomycetaceae; genus Streptomyces; species Streptomyces sp. NPDC060184. The sequence continues at coordinate 57,917 of NZ_JBHWYX010000035.1, read as the reverse complement.
CAGCTTCCGCATCCGGTGGGCGACGTCCAGCGTGAACCGGGCCTCCGCGTAACCGGCGTCGGTGGACGTCCCGGTCGTGTCGCACTCCTTGTGGCCCGTACCGATGTTCACCTGCCGTGCGATCTCACGGGTGTGCTCGTAATTGTGCGGATTGTGGCCGGGGTCGATCACCACGGTACGGCCCGCCAGCGGCCCCTTCGGCGAGGTCGCCTCCGGACTTCCGCCGGGCCCCGGCGCGGACGTGGCGGGTGACGCGGTCACCGAGGGGGCCGGGGCCCCCGCGTGCGGCTGCGCCTTCACCTCCGTCCCGCCGCACCCGGTGAGGGGCAGCAGGCAGAGGACGGCGAGCGCGGCGAACGAGGCGGTGCGGACGGGACGGCCGGCGGCCGGGCGGACGGAGGGCGGGGTGGGGGGAACGCTGGAGTACGGCACGCGGGCGATGCTACCGACGGCCCTCCGGCCCCCGCGTACGGATCCCGGCGCGCCCGGAACCCGGCTCCCGCGCTCCGGCCTCAGATCCCCTGCCCCGTACGCCGCAGCACGCGCAGCGAGTCGGTCACCGAGATCTCCGCGAAGGCACCGGAGGCGAGCGCCCGCTGATGCACCCGGTACGGCGCCTGTCCGCCGTCCGCCGGATCGGGGAACACGTCGTGGATCACCAGCAGCCCGCCCTCGGCGAGGTGCGGCGCCCAGCCCTCGTAGTCGCCGTTGGCGTGCTCGTCGGTGTGCCCGCCGTCGACGAAGACCAGCCCGAGCCGCCCGCCCCAGACCGCCGCGACCTGCGGGGAGCGCCCCACCAGCGCCACCACGTGGTCCTCGAGACCGGCCGCGTGCAGGGTCCGGCGGAACGTCGGCAGCGTGTCCATCCGGCCCACCTCGGGGTCGACCAGGGACGCGTCGTGGTACTCCCACCCCGGCTGCTGCTCCTCGCTCCCCCGGTGGTGGTCGACGGTGAGCGCGGTCAGCCCCGCGCCACGGGCCGCGTCGGCGAGGAGGACGGTGGAGCGCCCGCAGTAGCTGCCGACCTCCAGCAGCGGCAGCCCCAGCCGCGCCGCGTCGACGGCCGCCGCGTACAGCGCCAGCCCCTCGTGCACCGGCATGAACCCCTTGGCCTTCTCGAAGGCCGCCAGTACCGCGTCGGCGGGACGGGCGCCGGGATCGGCGACGGGAGCGGCGGCGGGTGCGGCGGACTCGGCGGCCACGGGTTCCTCCAGGTGGTGCGGGGAGTGTCGACGGCGGCGTCGCGCCGACAGAGGCGGTACGTCGGCGGCGGTGCGCCGACGGCGGCCCCATCGTGCCGCACGCCCCCGCCGGAGGGACCGGCGGGGGCGTGCGGGTGTTTCCCTCGGCTGGGCCCTGCGGGCCGTCAGGCGTGCCGTCCGACCCGGCTGCCGACCCGGCTGCCGGGTCGGACGGGTCAGGCGTGCTGCCCGTCCGCGCGCGCTTCTGCCGACGCCTGCACCGTCTCGGCCGCAGGGGACACCCCGGCGCCCTGCCGCTCCGCAGCGGCGGCGGTCAGCACCAGATCGGTCACCACCGGCCGCCCGTTCGCCGCGCACACGGCGGGCCGGGCGCGCGGTGCGTACCCGGCGGCGGTCACGACCAGCACGTGGCCCGGCTCGGGGGCGGCGGTCAGCGCGTACCGCCCCGCCTCGTCGGCGACGGCCAGACCGGCCTGCCGGCCCTGCCGGTCGACCAGGGTGACCGTGGCCCGCGCCACCGGCGCGCCCGCCGCGTCCAGCACCCGCCCGTGGAAAGCGGCCGGACCCGCGACGGTCCGGGAACCCCCGGCGGACGGCGCGGACGCCCCGGCGCCCGGGACGGACGGCTCCCCGCGCGGCACGGACGCCTCGCCGTGCAGCACCGCGTCGATAGCCACCAGCGCCTCGGCCTCCGCGAGCAGCGCCTCGCTCTCGCTGTCGGCGACCAGCACCAGGCGCGAGGCCGGGCGCTGCGAGGGCAGGAAAGCGGCCAGGACGAGACCGACCAGCACCGCGCCCGTCGCGATCATGAACGACAGCCGGAACCCGTGCATCGAGGGAACCGCCACCCCGCCCAGGTGGACCGAGGTGTTCGCCAGCACCATGCCGATCACGGCGCTGGAGGCGGACGTACCGATCGACCGCATCAGCGTGTTGAGGCCGTTCGCGGCCCCGGTCTCCGAGGCGTCCACCGCGCCGACGATCAGCGCGGGGAGGGAGGAGTACGCGAGCCCGATGCCGGCGCCCAGCACCGTGGAGATCACCAGGGTCTGCCAGGCGGCGTCCATCAGCAGGGTCCCGGCGCCGTAGCCGACCGCGATGACCAGCATGCCGATCATCAGGGAGACCTTCGGGCCGCGCCGGGCGGCGATCCGCGCGTACACCGGAGCGGTGAACATCATCGTCAGCCCCAGCGGTGCCATGCAGAGACCTGCGACCACCATGGACTGGCCGAGGCCGTATCCGGTGGACTCCGGCAGCTGGAGCAGCTGCGGGACGACCAGGGAGACGGCGTAGAAGGAGATGCCGACCATGATCGAGACCAGGTTGGTCAGCAGCACCTCGCGCCGGGCCGTCGTCCGCAGGTCCACCAGGGGAGCGACGGTCCGCAGCTCGTACAGACCCCAGACCACGAGGATCAGCAGACCGCCCGCGATCAGCCCGAGGGTGAGCGGTGCGGTCCAGCCCCACTCGCTGCCCTTGGTGATCGGCAGCAGCAGGGCGACGAGCCCGAGCGAGAGCCCGAACGCACCCGCGTAGTCGAAGGAGCCGGGCGCGCGCAGCGGCGGTTCGGGCACCAGGAAGACCGTCAGGACCAGGGCCACCACACCGACCCCCGCCGAACCGAGGAAGAGCGCGTGCCAGTCCGCGTGCTGGGCGACCAGCGCCGCACCGGGCATGCCGAGGCCGCCGCCCACGCCGATCGAGGAGCTCATCAGCGCCATCGACGAACCGAGCTTCTCCGGCGGCAGCTCGTCGCGCATGATGCCGATACCGAGCGGGATCGCACCCATCGCGAATCCCTGGAGCGCCCGGCCGATGATCATGATGACGAGATCATCGGTGAAGGCGCAGACCAGCGAGCCGATCACCATCACGGCGAGGCTGGCTATCAGCATCCGCCGCTTGCCGTAGAGGTCGCCGAGCCGCCCCATGATCGGGGTGGACACGGCACCGGCGAGCAGCGTCGCCGTCATCACCCACGTCGCGTTCGACTGGGCGGTGTGGAGAAGAGTGGGCAGATCCTTGATGACGGGGACGAGCAGGGTCTGCATCACCGCGACGGTGATGCCCGCGAAGGCCAGTACGGGGACGAGCGCTCCCCTGGGTTTCTTGATCTTCCGAAGCGGACCGGGGTTTCCCCCGGTGGTCTGTTCGTTCGTCGTCCGGTCCATACGTATGCCTTCCGGGCAGCTGTGATCACCGGAGGTACCCCCCAAGTGCATGCATACCGAACGCTTCTGGGGGCGGGTGTATTCCCGGGATAAAGGCGATCGAACTCAGTTGCGTTATCGGCCTGTTGGCGGTGGCTGGTTGGTGGTGGCCCGGTGGTGGACTGGTGGTGGTCGGTTGGCGAGGGCGGGGTGACGAGGGCCGCCGCGATCCGACCGGCGCCGAGGGGTTGCTACCTTGCCCGCCATGACCAGCGATTCCACCGGCGCGGCGGCTCCCGCGGAGAGCGCCCCGGCCACGCCGGGCGGTGAGAGACCCACCGTGTGCGGCGGTTCCGGTGGTTCCGGCGGCTTCGAGGGCGGTCGCCCAAGGGCTGATCCGGGTCCCGACCGCGCTCCGCGTACGCGCGACGCGGCCCGGGCGACGCTCTCCCGGCGCGTCCGGCCGGCCCTCGGACGGACGCGCCGGGCACGTACGTGACGCGGAGGGGCGTCAGAGCCAGCCCTGCTGCCGGGCCGCCCGGGCCGCCTCCGTGCGGTTGCGGGTACCGGTCTTGCCGATCGCGGAGGAGAGGTAGTTCCGCACGGTCGACTCCGACAGGTGCAGCTTCCGTGCGATGTCCGCGACGGTCGCACCGTCCAGGGCCGCGTTCAGGGCGTCCCGCTCACGTCCGGTGAGCGGGCTCGGCCCCGCCCCCAGCGCCGCCGCCGCGAGAGCCGGATCGACCACGGTCTCCCCGGCGAGCACCTTGCGGATCGCCCCGGCCAGCTCCTCCACCGGACCGTCCTTGACCAGGAAACCCGAGGCGCCCGCCTCCATCGCCCGCCGCAGGTACCCGGGACGCCCGAACGTCGTCAGGATCAGCACCCGGCAGTCCGGCACCTGCTCACGCAGATCGGCGGCGGCGTCCAGGCCGCTGCGCACCGGGAGTTCGATGTCGAGCAGCGCCACGTCGGGCCGCGAGGCGAGAGCCGCGGGCACGATCTCGTCCCCGGACCCCACCTGGGCGACCACCTCGAAGTCAGGCTCCATCCCCAGCAGCAGGGCGAGCGCGCCCCGCATCATCCCCTGGTCCTCGGCGAGCAGTACGCGCACGGACGGGGCGGGGCGGTGGTCCTGCGGCATCTCGGTCACGGGGAGAGCGTAGGGCCCAGGACCCGTGCGCGTGGCCCGTGGGCACTCAGGGCGTGGGCACGCCCGCCGGGGTGCGGGGCGGGAGCCCGAACCGTGCCGGGACACCGGGCGAGTACAGCACGCTGACGGGCCCGCCGGACGGCGCGGGCAGTCCTGCCGCGGCGACGAGGTTCTCGCTCTGGTCGAGGAGTTCGGCGCGGTGCAGGGGCCAGCGAGGATGGGTGTTCGGGAGGTAGCGGGAGCGGCCGAAGAAGGCGCTGTGCATGCCCCAGCGGGCGGTCAGGAAGTGTTCGAGCTCCGAGGGCTCCTCGACCCGGTCGCCGACGCGCACGGTGATCCGGCTGTACGCGCCCGCGGGGCGCCCCCACCGCCGACGGCTCGTGTACGTCACCGTGTCGCCCTCCCGCCGGACCTCCATCTTCGACCACACGTAGGGCAGGCCGAACCCGCTCCTGCCGACCGCGACGGGAAGCAGCCGGGACGCGTCGAGCGAACGGAAGACCACGCCCCGCCGCCCGTGGGCGTCCACCGAGTACAGGCGGACGTTGGTCTCCGGGAAGGAACCGAGATACGGGATGCCGGGCAGCCCGAACCACCCCACCCGGTGCATCCGGAACGCGACGAGCCCGACGTAGGTGGCACCGTCCAGCGTGTCCGGCCGGGTACCGGCGGGCAGCAGCGGGGCGACGAGGGCGGGGTCGACGGCCCAGTGGAGGAAGGACAGATCGAGCCAGGACTGGGTGAGCACGGGACGGTCCGCCGTGTGAGGAGCGTCGGCCGTTATCGGTTCCGGGAGCGTGGTCAGCGGCACCATCGTGTCAGTGTGCCATTGGCGTACCGGCGTTCGAGGTGACGCCGGGCACACGCGTACCCGCCCCTGCTCACCGCCCCCGTTCACCGTCCCGGCTCACCGCCCCCGCTCACCGTCCCGGCTCACCGGGCAGCTCCGCCCGCACGACGAACCCGCCGCCCGGACCGGGCCCGGCCCGCAGCGAGCCGCCGGCCAGCGCCAGTCGCTCGGAGAGCCCCACCAGGCCCGTTCCCCCGTGGGCGTACGAGCGCTCCCCGCCGTCCGCCCCGCGGCTCCGGCGGGTCCCCGGGACGTCCTCGCCGCCGGGATCGGCCAGGTCGTGTGCCGAGAGTCCCGCCTGTCCTGGAGGGCCGTCGTCAGTGACCGTCAGCAGCGCCCGCCCGCCCCCGGACGTGACGGAGAACACGCAGTGGGCCGCACCACTGTGCCGTACGACGTTGGTCACCGCCTCGCGCACCACCCAGCCCAGCAGCGCCTCGCCGCGCGGGGAGAGCGGCGGGCCGGAGCGGTGTACCGTCCCCTCGATCCCGGCGGCGGCCAACGCCGATACGGCACGGTCCAGTTCACCGGCGAGGCTGCCCTCGCGGTACCCCGTCACCGCCTCCCGGACCTCGGTGAGCGCCTGCCGGCCGACCGACTCGATGTCCGTGATCTGGCCGAGCGCCGCGCCCAGGTCCCGGGGGGCCAGCCTGCGGGCCGCCTCCGACTTCACCACGATCACCGAAAGGGTGTGCCCCAGCAGGTCGTGCAGGTCACGGGAGAACCTGAGCCGTTCCCGCTCCACCGCGTTGCGCGCCAACTCGGCCTGGGCATCACGGAGTTCCCGTACTGTCTCGGACAGTGCGAGGATCGAGGCCGTCACCGCGCCGGAGACGAACGTCCCGTACCCGATCGTCCACGGGTCCGACGCCTGGTCGCTGCGCCACACGGCGACGGCCGCGCCGCAGGCGGCCAGCCCGAAGAGCGCGAAGGTGAGCGTCCGGCCCCGCAGGATCGTGCCGGTCGCCAGCGAGAGCAGCGGGAAGAAGAGCAGCCAGCTCCCGCCGTACCCGGCCGCCAGCCCGAAGGTGATGGCCGCCAGGGCGCCGAGCAGTACGTACGATCCGGCGCTCCGGCGCCGCGCCGGAACGAAACTCCTGAACACCAGTTGGATGTAGAAGGAGTTGAACAGCAGAACGCCCACCGCACCCACCACCGGGTTCGGGGTCTCGCCCTTCCAGAGATTGGAGAAGGCCCCGAGCCCGAGCAGCAGCCACGGAATCAGCGCGTACGGTCCGGGGCCCGCCTTGCTCCGGCCCGCCTTGCTCCGGGGCTCCTTGTCCCGACCCGCCCTGCTCCGGAGCGGGAGCCACCACCGGACGGGCGGGCGACCGGCGCACCCCGGGTCGGGTGGCTCCGCGCCGCCTGCGCACGCGGGGCCACCGGTGCGCACCTTCACAGGGTCCTCGCCGCACGCCGGTACGAGACGACCGCGTAGGCGCCGAACAAGGACGTCCAGACCAGGAGTTCGGCGACCGAGGCGAGGTGCGGAGCCTGTCCGGCGACCGTCGTCCAGCCGAGATCGGCGAAACCGTGCGCCGGTGTGTGGGCGCCGACGGCCCGCAGCGGTCCGGGCAGCGAGTCCAACGGGAACCACAGCCCGCCGACCACCGCGAACCCCGTCATGCAGGCGATGTTGACCACCCCGGTGCCCTGCGGGGTGAGGCGGTAGCCGTTGCCGATGCCGAGCAGGGTGAACGGCAGCGTGCCCAGCCACAGCAGGCCCACCAGCAACCCCCACTGCCACCAGCCGAGTCGGATGTGGTTGACCAGTGCCCCTGCCAGCAACACCCCGACCAGGGCGGGGAGCACGGTCACCGAACCGCTGACGGCCCGGCCCACCACGATCCGCGACGGCGCGAGCGGAGTGATCCGCAACTGCCGCAGCCAGCCGAGCGACTTGTCGGACGCGATCCCCGTACCGACCGCCATCGCCGAGCCCAGTGCCCCGTACGCGGCCATGCCGGTCATCGAGTAGGCCCGCCAGTCGTCCGCGCCCGTGCCGCCCCCCGAAGCGTCGCCGAGGTTGGTGAAGAGCAGGTACATCAGCACCGGCATCCCGGTCCCGAAGATCAGGAACGCGCCGTCCCGCAGGGTCCGGCGGACTTCCAGCATCACGTACGCGTACATCGGCGTGACTCCTCGGGCGTGACGGCCGGGCCTGCGGTCAGGGCGAGGAACGCGTCCTCCAGGGTGGCGCGGGAGACCAGCAGCCCGCGCACCGCCCCCATTGCGGCGAGCGCGACGACCGTGGCATCCGGGTCACCCGAACGCAACAGGGCGCGGTCACCCCGCACTTCGACACCGACGACCCCCGGCAGCCGGTCCAGCCCGTCGGCCGTGCGGCCCGCCAGGTCGATCCCGACGAGACCGCCGCCCACCGTGCGCCGGATGCCGTCCCCGCTGTCGTCCGCGACGATCCGACCCCGGTCGAGGACGACGATCCGGGCGGCGTTCTCGTCCGCCTCCTCCAGGTAATGCGTGGAGAAGAGCACGGTGTTGCCGCGTTCCGCGAAGGCGCGCATCGACTCCCAGAACGCCCGCCGGGCCTCCACGTCCAGCGCGGCGGTCGGCTCGTCCAGCACCACCAGCCGGGGGTTGCCCGCCAGCGCGACCGCGAAGCGCACCCGCTGCGTCTGGCCGCCGGAGAGCTTGTCGATGCGGCGGTCCGCGAACGCCGAGGCGCCCGAGAGCCCGAGGACCTCGCCGGTCTCCATCGGCGCGGGATAGGCCGACGCCACGAACTCCACCAACTCCCTCACGGTCACCCGGGGGATGGGCCGCCCCTCCTGGAGCATCGCGCCGACCAGCCCCGCCCGCACCGCATGCTCCGGCGGGCCGCCGAACAGCTCCACCGCCCCCTCGTCGGGGTCGTCGAGCCCCAGCAGCATCCCGATGGTGGTCGACTTCCCGGCGCCGTTGCGGCCCAGCAGGGCCACCGTCTCCCCGGCCCCGATCGCCAGGTCGACGCCGTCCACGGCGCGCACGGTCCCGCCCGAACGCCCCTCCGTCCGGAAGGACTTCGACACGCCGGTGAAACTCACCGCCGGGGCGTCGGCGCCGTCCCCGCTCTTCCGGGCCCCCGCCGAGCTCCCGGCAGCCGCCCCCACCGGGGCAGGCCCCCCGCTCGCACTTCCCGTTGTCGTCATGGTGCGACGGTACGGGGGTGCCGGGCCGGGCGGCAGAGCCGTGCGTACGGCCTCCGGCAGGACAAATGTCCTGGGCCGGACCGGCGGAGCGGAGAACGACGGCGGGGGTCGCCCCGGCCGTTTCCGGCCCGGGGCGACCCCCGCCCTCTCGTACCGCTGCTTTCAGGACACTCCGGCATCCCCGTGGGTGGGCCGGCGGTGCCGACCGTGCGCCTGCGCGGAGTTGGTCTCCGCCGACACGCCCCCTCGGTGCTTTCCGGAGCCGCCTGCGTCGGCCCGTTGCGTGTCCGCCCCCGGCGGGCACGTCTGCATCGTGTCGGTTCGGGCTTCAGACATCTGGGAAGTCACCCCGTTGCGCTCGCTTGCGTGTGTACCGGGGGCCCGCCGCCGTCCGTTCCGGTCCTCCCGGACTCCGCTCCGCGCGTCCGGAAAGCCCTCTGGGCGCACGATCACACTGCGCACCCGTACGAAACGACTGCGTAGCCCCCGGGGAAATCTTAGTGCCGCGACCGACGGGGTTCGCCCGCCGTGCCGCTACCGGTCCTCCCGGAGCGGGCCACCGTGCAACGGCGCCTGCCCCAGCGGAACCGGCCTACACCCCTCAGGAGATGATCCGTCCACGGATGGTTGCGTTCCGGATCCGTCCACCGCCCCGGGACCGCACCGCGCACCGCCGTACGCGTCCGGGGCGACGGAGGCGACGTCCTCCGGCACCTCCAGCCGCACCAGCCCGCAGGGCGTGTCGGGGCGCTCGTACGGCAGGCTCAGCACGCCCTCGCGGCTCCAGGAGCCCGTCCCGGCCAGCCAGCCCGCCGGGGCCACGAACTGGTGCAGCCGGCGGCCCGCCGGGCGCCAGACGCCGAGCCAGCTGCCCGCCGCCCCGTCGATCCGCAACGCCACCGCGCAGGTCTCCGGCATCAGCATCTGCCCCGGCTGCACCGCGAACGGGGTGACCGCCACGTCCGCCGGGCGCAGGCACTCGGGGAAACGTACGGGCAGGGCGCTGCCCAGCACGCCCCAGCCGAGCCGGTCGTGTCCGGGCGCGTCCGAGCGGAGCAGGAAGAGTCCGCTGTCCGGTTCGGCGATCAGCAGCCGGTCGTTGCTCTCCGGCGTGATCTGGAGGAGCGGAGTCACCTCGCCGCGGCGTTCGAGGTCGACGGCGACCGTCTTCACCGGCCCTCTGCCGGGCGGCCGGCGGTCGAGCGCCAGCACACGGCCCGTACGGTCCAGCCAGACGCCGCCGGAGCAGAGCCCCGGCACGTCGGCCACGTGCTCGGGCCCGAACGAGCCGCCCGCCACCCGCCAGACGGAGGTGGTGAAGATGCCCGGCGCCAGGGCGTAGACGCTCACCCCGTCCGGGGCCGGCGGGAGCAGCGTCATCCGCTCGCACTCCACGGTCCCCAGAGAGAGCTCGCCGGTCCCGGGACCGGTCGGGTAGAGCAGCGAGAACGCGTGCCGGTCGGCGACCCGCCGCCGGATCAGCACCCGCCCGTCCGCGAGCGGCACCACCTGGGAGTCGGGCTCCTCGGGCTGGTCGAGCGGGAGCGGTACGGCGTACGGCTCCGGGCCGTCGAGCGTCCACCGCTCCGGATACCAGCCCCGGCCGAGCGCCGCGCTGCCGCCCATCGTGAGCCGCGCCGCGTAGGCGCCGTCCGCCGAGAGCGTCGGCGTGCCCGCCGCGTGCGGGGCCCGGTGGGCCGCCACGGCGGGGGGATGGGCGGGCGGGGGCGGGATGCGGCGGGGGAGGGGAGCGCCCCCGGCGGGGGGCGCGGGGCGCCGTACGGCCGACAGCCCGGCGGCGTTGGTGGTGGCGGTCGCGTTGGTGGCGGCGTTGGCCGTGGCCGTGGTGGTGACGGCGACCGTGGGTGCGGGTGCGGGTGCGGGTGCGGGTGCGGGTGCGGGCGCGACGGGCGCGGACGCCGGGGTGGTCGCGCCGGTCCTCGTACCGGCGGTGGCTGCCGTTCCGACGGGGGCCGACGATCCGGTGGACGTGTGGAAGGAGGCCGCCGCGGGGGAGCCGACGACCGCCCCGACCAGCGGGACGAGCGTCGTCGCGTCGACCCCCCGGCCGACCGGGGCGCCCGTGGGCACGACCGTCCGCCCGGTCACGACGACCCGGATGGCCATGCCCCCCGCACCCTCGTCGGCGCGAGACCCGTCGGTGCCGGACCCGCCGGGCACGGACGTGCGGGGGCCGGGCACGGGCAGGGCGCCGCCGCCCGGTGCGGCGTACGGCGTGGCGTCCGGTCCGGATTCCACCGGCCGCCCCGGTCCCCGCTCCTCCAGCCCTCCGCGTCTTTGTCTCTGCGGCTCCCCGGGGGTCCCGGGATCCTCGGGTTCGTCGGAGGCGGGTTCCGGCTCCCCGGCCGCCCCGACGCCCCCTCCGGTCAGACCTTCTGCGACACAGGCAGTCATGGGTGTGTCACCTCCGGCGACCGAAGCTAGTTTTCGCGCTTTCCCACGAACGACGCCACACCCGCCGCTTCACACATAAGGATGGTGTAAACCGGATTTGCCCGTGAGGCGCCGAAGGGCTGTGCTTCTGCCGCTCCCCGTCCCGGTACCGGTCCGTCCGATGCCGGTCGACGCGTGTCCGGCTTCCGCGCGACGTGTGCGCCTGCGCTCGTCCGGCGCGTGTCCGACGCCCGCCCACCCCCGTGCCAGGTGACGATGCGTGACCGGAGTGGGCCGCTACGGATGGGTACGCGCAGCCATGACCGGTGGGGTGCGCAGGCCAGGTAGCCTTTCCCCGTGCCCCGTCTGTCTGAAGTCATCGCCGAGCTCGACGCCCTCTGGCCCCCCGAGCGGGCCGAGGGGTGGGACGCGGTGGGTACGGTCTGCGGCGACCTGGACGCGGAGACCGACCGGGTCCTGTTCGCGGTCGACCCGGTGGGGAGCGTCGTCGACGAGGCGGTACGGCTCGGTGCCCAGCTGATCGTCACCCACCACCCCCTCTACCTGCGGGGTACGACGACCGTCGCGGCCGACACCTTCAAGGGCCGGGTCGTGCACACGCTCATCCGGCAGGGCATCGCGCTGCACGTCGCGCACACCAACGCCGACACCGCCGACCCCGGCGTCTCCGACGCCCTGGCCGGAGCGCTCGGCCTGCGGGTCACCGGCCCCCTGGTGCCCGACCCCACCGACCAGCACGGCCGTCGCGGCCTCGGACGGATCTGCGAGCTCGACCACCCCGAGACGCTGAGCGACTTCGCCGCCCGCGCCGCCGCCCGGCTGCCCGCCACCGCGCAGGGCATCCGGCTGGCCGGCGACCCGGAGGCGACCGTGCGCACGGTCGCCGTCAGCGGCGGCTCCGGCGACAGCCTCTTCGACGCGGTGCGCGCGGCGGGCGTCGACGCCTTCCTCACCGCCGACCTGCGCCACCACCCGGCCTCCGAGGCCGTGCAGCACTCCCCGCTCGGCCTGGTCGACGCCGCGCACTGGGCCACCGAGTGGCCCTGGTGCGAGCAGGCGGCGGCACAGCTCGACGCGATTTCCGACCGCCACGGATGGGACCTGCGGGTCCACGTCTCGAAGCAGGTCACCGACCCCTGGACCACCCACCACTCTTCTGGAGCCCCCAACTGAACGCCGCGCCCGCCGACCAGATCCGACTCCTCGACGTCCAGGCACTCGACGTTCGCCTCGCGCAGACCGCGCACAAGCGGGCCTCGCTGCCGGAGCACGCCGAGATCGAGTCCCTCAACAACGACCTCGCGCAGCTCCGCGACCTGCTGGTCGCCTCGCAGACCGAGGAGAGCGACACCAGCCGCGAGCAGACCAAGGCGGAGCAGGACGTCGACCAGGTGCGCCAGCGCGCCGTCCGCGACCAGCAGCGTCTCGACTCCGGCGCGGTCTCCTCGCCGAAGGACCTGGAGAACCTCCAGCGCGAGATCACCTCGCTGGCCAAGCGCCAGGGCGACCTGGAGGACGTCGTCCTCGAAATCATGGAGCGCCGCGAGGCCGCCCAGGAGCGCGTCGCCGAACTGACCGACCGGGTCGCCGCCGTGCAGGCCAAGGTCGACGACGCCACCGGGCGCCGCGACGTCGCACTCAAGGAGTTCGACGCCCAGACCGAGACGATCACCAAGGACCGCGCGGTCGTCGCCGACGTCATCCCCGCCGACCTGCTGAAGCTGTACGACAAGCTCCGTACCCAGCAGGGCGGTGTCGGTGCCGCCCGGCTCTACCAGCGCCGCTGCGAGGGCTGCCGCCTGGAGCTGAACATCACCGAGGTCAACGACGTGAAGGCGGCGTCCCCCGACACCGTGCTCCGCTGCGAGAACTGCCACCGCATCCTGGTGCGCACCTCGGAGTCGGGCCTGTAATGACCTCGTCCCACCAGCTCGTCGTCGAAGCCGACGGCGGTTCCCGGGGCAACCCGGGGCCCGCCGGTTACGGCGCCGTCGTCGTCGACCCGGCGACCGGCGAGACCCTCGCCGAGGCCGCCGAGTACATCGGCATCGCGACGAACAACGTCGCCGAGTACCGGGGCCTGATCGCCGGCCTGCGGGCCGCGAAGGCGCTGTTCCCGGAGGCGGCGGACGGTTCGGTCCGGGTCCACGTGCGGATGGACTCGAAGCTGGTGGTCGAGCAGATGTCGGGCCGCTGGAAGATCAAGCACCCCGACATGAAGCCCCTCGCGGCGGAGGCGGCCACCGTCTTCCCGCCGTCCGCCGTCACGTACGAGTGGATGCCGCGCGAGCGGAACAAGCACGCGGACCGGCTCGCCAACGAGGCGATGGACGCGGGCCGCCGGGGCGAGCAGTGGGCGCCCTCCGCCTCCACCGCCGCCCTGGACGCCCCGGCCCGCCCGGCCGTCGGCGAGTTCGGCGACGTACCGCCCGGAGAGGTGGGCGACGCGTCCGCCGGAGCGGCCAAGGTGCGCGCCGCCCTCGCCGCCGCCCGTACCGGGTCCACGGGCCCCGCGAGCGCCCCCGGTGCCGCGTCCCCCACGCGTACCGCCGAGGCGGACGCCGCCCCGGCCGCCGCGCCCCGGAGGGGGTGGGCCGCCGCGCCGGACATGGGCGCCCCCGCCACCTTCCTGCTGCTCCGGCACGGGGAGACCGCCCTGACCCCGGAGAAGCGGTTCTCCGGCAGCGGCGGCACCGACCCGGAGCTCTCCGCGACCGGCCGCGAGCAGGCCGAACGCGCCGCCGCGCACTTCGCGGCCCTCGGCACCGTCCAGGAGATCGTCAGCTCACCGCTGCGCCGGTGCCGCGAGACGGCGGGCGCGGTGGCGGCCCGGCTCGGCCTCGACGTGACGATCGACGAGGGGCTGCGCGAGACCGACTTCGGCGCCTGGGAAGGGCTCAGCTTCGCCGAGGTCCGTGAACGGTACGGCTCCGACCTGACGACCTGGCTCACCGACCCCCGGGCGGAGCCCACGGGGGGCGGCGAGAGCTTCGTGGAGGTCGCTGACCGGGTGGCCGTCGCCCGCGACCGGCTGGCCGCCGCGTACGCGGGCCGCACCGTGCTGCTGGTCAGCCATGTGACGCCGATCAAGACCCTGGTCAGGCTGGCCCTGGGCGCCCCGCCGGAGTCCATGTTCCGGATGGAGCTGGCCGCCGCGTCGCTCTCCGAGGTCGCCCACTACGCCGACGGCAACGCCTCCGTGCGCCTCTTCAACGACACCTCGTACCTGCGGTAGTCGCCCCGGTCGCCCCGGTCGCCCCGGCCCTCGCGGCCGGGGCGCGCTCGGGCTCAGCCGCGCAGGGCCGCCGCCTCGGCGGCCAGTCGCTCCACCCGCGCCCAGTCCTTCGTGGCGACGGCCTGACCCGGGAGCATCCAACTGCCTCCCACGCAGCCGACGTTGGGCAGAGCGAGATAGTGCGGGGCGGAGGTTGCGGAGATGCCACCGGTGGGGCAGAACCGCGCCTGCGGCAGCGGGGCCGCGAGCGCCTTGAGGTAGGCGGTGCCGCCGGCCGCCTCCGCCGGGAAGAACTTCATGTCGGTGACCCCGCGTTCCAGCAGCGCGACCACCTCGGAGGCGGACGAGACGCCCGGCAGGAAAGGCAGCCCGGACGCCCGCATCGCCGCCAGCAGGGTGTCCGTCCACCCCGGGCTCACCAGGAACTTCGCCCCGGCGGCCACCGTCTCCGCCACGTTCGCCGCGGATATCACCGTGCCCGCGCCCACCAGGGCCTCCGGCACCTCGCGGGCGATGGCCGCGATGGCCTCCAGTGCCGCGGGCGTCCGGAGGGTCACCTCGATCGCCGGGAGACCGCCCGCGACGAGCGCCCGGGCGAGCGGCACGGCGTCCGCCGCGTCCTCCAGCACGACGACGGGGACGACGGGGGCCAGATCGAGTACGGAAGGGGACGGTGCGGACGGGGTGGAGGCGGCGGCGACGGGCGCGGGGGAGGCGGTCATGACGTCATCCTGCCGCCGTACCGCACTCCCTGCAACGACCGTTGCGCATGCTGCAACGCGACCCCTGGGCCGGGCGGAATCGGATCTGCTCGGGGGAGCCTCCTCAGCGGATCCCCTTCAGCGGATCCCCCTCGCGGGGCCCCTTTCACCAACCCTCCCTCAGTGGATCTCCGTCACCACCACGTCGAGCGACCACGGCCGGCCCGCGCGGGCCGGAGCCTGCGCCTCCACCACGTAGCCGAGGTCCCGCAGCACCTCCACGAGCTGCTCAGGACTCCCCGGCGCGGCGCCCGCCTCCAGCAGGTCCCGGACCATGCGGCCCTTCGTCGCCTTGTTGAAGTGGCTGACCACGGAACGCTTCTCGACCCCGTCGACCAGCTGCGCGTGGAGCACCCGCACGCTCGCCGTACGCCCCGCGAGCTCCCCCTTCGGCTTCCACGCCGACGCGTACGCGGAGGACCGCAGGTCCAGGACGAGCCCGTCACCGGCGGCCTCCGGCAGGACCGGCTCCATCGCCGTACGCCAGTGCGCGGCGAGCGAGCCGAGGCCCGGCAGCTTCACGCCCATCGAGCAGCGGTACGACGGAATCCGGTCACTCACCCGTACGGCACCCCACAGCCCGGAGAAGACCAGCAGCGAGGACGAGGCCCGCCGCCGGGCCGCCGCGTCCAGGGTGGCCAGATCCAGCGCGTCGTACAGCACCCCGGTGTAGATCTCGCCGGCCGGCCGGGTCGGAGCCGTACGCAGCTCGGCGTTCTTGCCGACCTCGCCGCGCAGCCCCTCGGTGAGCCCGAGCACACCGCGCGCCTTCTCCTCGTCGGCCAGACACAGCTCCACCAGCTCGTCCAGCACGGCCGCACGCGCCGGGGCGAGCCCCGGCAGCGACAGGGACTCGGGCTTCAGGGGTGCTCCGCGTCCCGGGGCGGCCTTGCCCTCGGAGGGCGGCAACAGCACGAGCACGGCGGTTCTCCTTCGTACGGGGGCGGAACAACCAGGTTACGGGGCCGGGGGAGGACCCCGGGCCGGTCGCGGGCACCCCCCGGGGGCCGAGGCGCTGGGCCCTTCCGGTCGGTCAGGCGTGGGTCTCCTTTCGGCCATCACGGCCTGATCTCGTACGATCGCGCTGGCCGCCACGGACGCTCCGGGGCCAGGAAAGGAAAGGCCCCACCGCGTGACCGACCTCGCCGTCCGTGCTGCCCCTGCCGGCCTCGCCCCCGGCCGCCCCCGGCAGATCGTCGCCGCCGCCCGCGCCCTGCTGGAGGAGGAGGGGCCGGAGGCCCTCACCATGCGGCGCCTGGCCGAACGCGTGGGGTTCCGGGCCTCGTCCCTGTACAAGTACTTCCCCGACAAGTCCTCCGTGGTGGCGGCCCTGGCGGCCGAGATGTACCGCGAGACGGCCGCCGTACTGACCGCCGCCGAGGCGTCGGCGCCCGGCTCGTTCCCCGTCCTGGCCACGGCCTACCGCACCTACGCCCTGGCCCACCCCCACCTCTACCTGCTCGCCACCGGCTGCCGCCCGGACCTCCCGGCCCTCGTCCCCGACCGCCGCAAGGCCGCCGCCCCCCTCTACCGGGCCGTCGCCGGCGACGCGGACCGCGCCAGAGCCGCCTGGGCGTTCGCCCACGGCATGGTCGTCCTCGAACTGAACGGCCGCTTCCCCCCGGACACCGACCTCACCGAGGCCTGGACCGCGGGCATCACCGCCTTCTCCGGCTGAGGCCGCGAGGGCGGGGCGGCGAGGAGCCGTAGGCGGGAGCCCTTCCGTGCCGGGTACGATGGCCCCACGGCAGACGAGCCGGGCGGACGGCCGCGTGGGGATCTCCGGATCTCCCCGAGGAACGTCCGGGCTCCACAGGGCAGGGTGGTGGCTAACGGCCACCCGAGGTGACTCGCGGGACAGTGCCACAGAAAACAGACCGCCCGGGACCCAGGTCCCGGGTAAGGGTGAAACGGTGGTGTAAGAGACCACCAGCGCCTGAGGTGACTCAGGCGGCTAGGTAAACCCCACCCGGAGCAAGGTCAAGAAGGACCGTCGCAAGACGGCCCTGCGCGAACGTTCGAGGGCGGCCCGCCCGAGTTCGCGGGTAGACCGCAGGAGGCCGGCAGCAATGCCGGTCCTAGATGGATGGCCGTCTCCCCGGCCGCCGCGAGGCGACCGGGCGACAGAACCCGGCGTACAGCCCGACTCGTCTGCCTCTCCGCTTCGGCTCTGCCGCGGAAAGGGCCCCGGCTTACCAGCTCCGGTGGTCCTTTCCTGTATGTGTGGCCCTTTCCTGCTTTTTCAGAAGGCTGTCGCTCCGGTCGGAGATCAGCCCTTCAGGATCAGCGGACAGTCGTCCAGAATCTGCTTGATCGCTGCTTTGCGTGCTCGCGGGAGGCTGTGCGGGAGCTGTCTCAGTCGTTCGACGACGGTGGAGACCCATGCGGGGTCGCCGAGGTGTGATGCCTCTCCGCGCTCGGCGACTTGGCCGAGGAACCGGGAGAGAATCCTGATTTCGCGTGGTGGGTACCAGCGTGCGTGGTGGCTGAACTCCGCTTTCCAGGCGCCGCGTCCGTTGCGCAGGTGTGCCATGAGGTGCGCCGGTCCGCCGCCGGAGACGGACGCGCCTCTGAGGTTCGCCATGATTTGGGTGGCCTTGGCCAGTCCCTTGGAGTTGCCCAGTCGTGTCGCGACGGCGTAGATCTCCATTTCGGTGAATGCGTCCCAGGGGACGGGGGGTTCTTCCACGCCTCCGACCCGGTGGGACATTCCGCTCTGCTCGAATCGGAGGTGATCCTTGTTCGGATCACCGATGATCCAGGAGCCGTTTATGTACTCCAGGGGGCCGAGACGGTTGTTCATCCACTGATTTCCTGTTCGTTTGCGAGAAGGGGGACTCGTGCGTACGGGTGCCCCCTGTGCATCAGCCGGGTCGTGAGATCAGCAGTTGTCCAGAATCTGCTTGATCGCCGCCTTGCGTTTCCATGGCAGGCTGCGTGGGGTGCCGCGCAGCCTCTCGACGACCGTGGAAACCCATGCGGGGTCCCCGAGGCGTGATGCCTCTCCGCGCGCGACCACCTGGCGCAGGAATCCGGACAGAAGCCTGATCTCCCGATAGGGGTAGCGGCGGGCGTGGTGCCTGAACTCCGCCTCCCAGTACCGACGCACATCACTCAGATCTGACATCAGGCGGGCAGGGCCGCCACGACTGTAGGAAGCGCCCGACAGATTTGCCATGAAACCCACGGTCCAGACAAACCCCTTTGAGTTCCCCAGGCGCGTGGCGACCACCTCGATCCGAAGATCCTTGAGCAGCGTCCAGGACACCGGCGGAGCTGCCGTGCCACCCGCCCAATGCGACAGTCCACCCTGCTCGAACCGTATGTGATCACCGCTCGGGTCGCCTATGACCCATGATCCGGCTACGAGTTCCAGGGGGCCGAGGTGGTTGTTCACTTACTGATCTCCTGCGAACTGTCAGGCGGGACCGCCGGAAGCCTGGAAACCCCGCATGATCCATATCTCCGTATTGCCCTGAGGGAAACGGAGTTTCCGGCCTTCATGCTCTTGGTCCCTAGGGCTATGCCCACCGCCACCTTGCCGAAATCCTAGTCCATCGCCAGGTCCTTGGTGAACCCTCCGATTTTCCGTCGGCGGCTCCGGATGATTCCGTTGTCGTACCCGCTCTTGAAGATGGAAGTTCCCGCCCATGTGGCCATGGCGGCCCGAGGCTTTACGACCCACTGCGCCGGAGCCGGCTGTTTCGCGTTGTCCCGCGCCGCGCCCGAGTTGCCCTTCTCGATGCCGCCCCAGATTCCGCCCTTTCCGGCGTTCCGCGCCCGCCCATTCCCCCCGGCCACCTTGATCGCCCTTCTTGGGGGTCTGCTTCCAGACGTACGTGCCGCGCCTGATCCGACCGCCCTGATCCGACCGCCTGATCCGCCTGTGGGCCGCGCACCCGGCCGACGACGTACCGTCTCCGACGGTGTGCACCGATCCACCGGGATCACGGATGACGGCCTAGTCTTCTGCCTGCGCCCGCTGCCCGCGTCGCGCCCACGCGTGTGAGGACCAGGACGGAAGCATGTCGGGAGAGATGTCACCCACCGGGAAGCGCTCGGACTCCGGCTCGTCGCCCGGGTTGCGGGCCTCCCACGCGGACCGGGACCGGGTGGTCGATGTGCTGCGCATCGCGGCGGGGGACGGTCTGCTGGACGCGGACGAGCTGGACGAGCGCGTGGAACTCGCGCTGGCGGCACGGACATTGGGCGAACTGGCCGTGCTCACCGCCGATCTCCCGGCCGTCTCGGTCGCCGCGGACGGTACGGCGGCCGAGGTCAAGGACGTCGTCCGGATCGAGCAGGTCTTCAGCGGCCCGATCGAGCGGACGGGCCGCTGGGTGCTGCCGCGGCGGCTGGAGCTCGCGGTGAGCTGGTGCGACGTGACGCTCGACTTCACCGAGGCCGTCATCACACAGGACACCCTGCGGATCGATGTCGCCATGGCGGGGAAGAGCCTGACACTGGTCACGCGGCCGGGCATCGAGGTCGATGTCGACGGCCTGGCCCTGGCGCACTGCAAGCTCAAGCACCGCCGCGCGCCGCAGCCCGAGGGCATACCGATCACGCTGCGCGTGGAGCTCGTCGGCCAGAAGGCTCACGGCAACGTGGTGGTGCGGCCTCCGCGCCGGACCCTGGGGCAGTGGCTGCTGCGCAGGCCGGCCTCCTGACGCCGCCGAGCCGCGCCGGGCGGGGGTCCGGGACAGGGGGCCGGAGGGCAGGGGCCGGTCCGCTCACCAGGTGGCGGCATCCGTGAGTTCGGTGACCGGGCGGCGGGCGGCCTCGGGGAGACCGAGCCGGCGGCGGGCCTGGTGGACGGCGGCGAGCTGGCCGGTGGCGGGCGGTCCCCAGTCGAAGAGCTCCGCGACCTGCTCCGGGGTGGCCAGGACACGGGTGTGCGTTCGTTCGGTGGGCGCCGGGCCGACACCGTCGAGCGTCGCGGCGTACCGCAGCAGGCCGGGCTGCCCCGCGGGGGCCGTCAGATGGCCGAGGAGCAGGGGCGTGCCGATCCGGGCCGCCGCCTCCTCACCGGCCCCGCGCCGCAGGGTCGCCACCGGGTCGCCCCCGTCGTGCGCCGTGCTCGCGGCCCCCGGCAGACGGGCGGCTCCGGTGTCGGGGTCGAGGAGGGCGAGTACGCGGCCGTCCGGCGCGAAGAGCCACCCCCGGACCTCGGCCGCGTGCAGCCGGGCCGGGGTCGTGCTCGGGTGCCACGGGTAGCGCTGCTCGGCGCGGGCGGTCCCCAGGACGGCGAGTCGGTCGAGGACCGTGGGGGCGAGCGGGCGGCCGTTCTCCAGGAGCACCGCGCCGGAACCGTTGATCCGGGCGCGCAGCGCGGCGAGGGCGCGGCGGGCGTCGACCGGGGAGAGCAGGCCGGGCAGCCGGGCGGGCTCGACGAACTCGACGCCGGTGATCTCGCTCTCGGGGAGCCGGATTCCCGCGATCCGGTCGGCGTCCCACGTACCGCCGTCGAAGACGTGCAGGAGCTCGCCGGGAAACCGCATGCTCGCGGGCGCGCCGACGGTGTCGGCGGAGATCCAGTCCACGGCGAGACCCCGGTCGACCACGGCGGTGACCCCGAGTTCTTCCCTCAGCTCGCGGGAGGCCGCGTGCGCGGGGGACTCGCCCTTGTCGACGGCGCCGCCCGGCAGCAGGCGCGTGTCGCGGTAGTCGACGCTCTGGACCAGGACCTGCCCGAGCTGGTTGGTGATCAGCACGGAGGCGCCCGCCCACAGGGCTGCCGACGCGCGTAAGGCTCCGTACGCCTCGTCGCTCATCGCCGGACCGGACCGCTCGTCCGAGGGGGAAGTCGTTGTCATCGGTGCTCCGGTTTTCGAAGGGAGGAAGGAGAGAGAGGGGGGAGAGGGGTGCGTCTTGGTGGCGAGGGGTGAACGCCGCTATGAGGGGGCGCCGTCGGAGCCGGTACGGGGGTGGGGGACGGGGCCGGGCGTGAGGCGGGTGAAGTACTCGCGGCGCAGGATGCGGGTACGGCGCTCCGCGTCGAGGCGGGAGAGGACGGCGGGCAGCGGTCGTTCGCCCAGGAGTTGACTGGCGTGCGAGCTGATCGCCGCCCATTTCCTGGCGAGTTGGTCCGTCACGTCCACGGCGGTGGTCGTGTACGCGTCCGGCACGCTCAGCGCCGTCTTGCCGACGCCGTTCATCAGGCGCCCGAGGTCGCCCGCCGCGGAGGCCGGGTGGGTCCCCGCGTAGAGGGCGCCGGTCCGCCACGGCTCACCTGCCTCGGGGTACAGCCCGGCGGCCTGGACGGCGAGCAGGGTCACCTGATGGGTGCGCCGGTGGTCCGCGTGGCCGGTGAGCTGGCCGAACGCGTCATGGGTGAGGACGGCGGCGGGGCGGAACCCCCTGATGTGCGCGACCACCGCGGCGACCGCCTCGTCCAGGTCCGCGTCGCACAGCCGGGGCCGTCCGGGTGCGGAGGACTCGTTGCGGGCGTCGCGGTACCCGAGCATCCGCGGCGCGCCCGCGCCGAGAACGTCCAGGGCCGCGGCGAGCTCGGCCGCCCGGGGGCTGTCCGGGGCCCAGGTCGTGGTGACGACCGCCGTGCGGGAGCCGGCCGCCGCGTGCTGGGCGAGCACACCACCGGCGAGGAGGCTTTCGTCGTCGGGGTGCGCGAAGACCCCCAGTACTGAGGGGAGGACGGGGGCGTCGGGCGAGAGGGAGGGGGCCCAGGAGAGGGGGGCCGCCGTTCGGGGCGGGGCGTCAGGCATGGATGCCTCCAGGTGCGGACGGCGCGACGGGCGCGGGCGGTGCGCAAGCGCGGGCGGTGCGGAAGACGGAGTCGGTGTGGAAGGTGCGGCAGGCGGAACCGGCACGGAAGACGGAGCCGGTGCGGAAGGTTCGTACGGGCCGTCGCAGCACCAGGAACGCCAGGCCCGCCGCGTCGAACCGGGCGGTCTCCTCGAAGCCGTCCGCGAGAAGACCGAGCTCGTCCTCGTCCAGGGCGATGGGGCGCCGCTCCCCGGGGGTGGCCGCATCGGCGACGGGGGTGATCACGACGACCGCGCCGCCCTCGGGAGCCGGGACGTGCTCGGCCAGGAGCCGTTTCTCCTCGTCGCCGAGTCGCGCGAGACCGCGCCCCTCGCTGAAGTGTGCGGACCAGTCGGCCCTCGCGTATGCCACGGATCGCTCCCCTGGTGCGGACGGCGTGCGGTGTCGGGTCTGGGGCATGTCGCACGCCCCGGGCGCGGCGGCCGGTCCGGCCGGGGCACCAGGCTCAACGACGGCACGGGGAGGACGAACGCGTGTGTTTCGGTCGAGCCCCGGGCGCGCCACACCAGGCCGTACGTGCGTGCGGGCTGCATCAACCCGTGCGGCACAAGGGGCCCGGCCCGGGAGGGGATGGCCGAAACTCCCGGACCCGGCCCGAGGGCCGGACGCGTCACGTACCGGCCGGTGCGGCCTGACGCCTCCGGCCGGTGGGGCCCGGCGACCCCGGCCCGTGGGGCCCGGCGCCTCCGGCCGGTGCGGCCGGCGACCCGGACACCTGCGCGGCGAGGTCCGGTTGCCGCCCGGCCGGGCCCCCATAACGATGAGGGGGTGGAAGACGGAGGACCGTCCCGGGCGGCGCGGCACGAACAGCGGGCCCTGCGCGTCTCGATGGCGGTCTCGGTCGCCGTCGCGGTGGTGGGTGTGGCGTGGGGGCTCGTGGCCGGGTCGCAGGTGATCCTGCTCGACGGCGTCTACACCGTCCTCGGTCTCGGCCTGTCCTGGCTCGCGCTCCGCGCCTCCCGCAGTGCCGCGGCCGGTCCGACGTCGCGCTTCCCGTTCGGGCGCGAGTCCCTGGTGCCGGTGGTCGTGGGGGTGCAGGGCCTCGCGCTGCTCGGCACGCTCGGCTACGCCGCCGTGGAGGCGGTACGCGTCATCCTCGACGGCGGGTCCGAGGTGGCGGCGCTGGGCCTGGCGGTGTACGGGGCGGTGACCGGCCTGGCCTGCCTCGCGGCGTACGCCTATCTGACGCGGCGCGGCCCGCGCTCGGACCTGATCCGGACGGAGGCCACGGTCTGGCTCGCCGGGGCCGTCACCAGCTTCCTCATCGCGGTGGGCGGCGCGGTGGCGCTGCTGCTGGGCACGACGGTGTGGCACGGCGCGAAGCAGTACGCCGACTCGGTGCTGGTCCTGCTGAGCTGCGTACTGCTCGGCGGGCTGCCCGTACGCATGCTCCGGCAGGCCACGTCCGAGCTGCTGGAGTCCGCCCCGGAACCGGACGTGCACCAGCGGGTACGCGAGGTGGTGGAGCGGGTGCGCGTCGCCGAAGGGCTCCCCGAACCGGTGCTGCGCACCAGCAAGGTGGGCCAGAAGCTCTACGTCGAGATCGTCTTCGTGGTGCCGCCGGACAGCTGGGACCTCGCGGGCGAGGACCGGGTGCGGCGGGCGCTGCGGGACGGGCTCACCGCCCTGCCCTACGAACCGTGGAGCGTCGTCGAGATCACCTCGGACCCCGGTCTGGTGCTCTGATTCCGCCGGGCGGGGCGTGACCGGGCGGGCGTTCCCGGGCGGGCGTTCCCGGCGTCTACCCGTGGCGGTGAGTAAATAGTCCATTGCTCACCGCGCACGGCCGCCGGGCGCTACCGTGGTCGCCGTGGAAGACCTCGACGCCGAAGAAGCCGACAAGTGGCCTCTCCCGCCACCCTGGATGTGGGACTGCGAAGACTGCGTGACCCTGTACCGGCGGATGAGGGAAGCGCCCGAACTCGCGGCGGCGGCCCGGGAGGAGGTCGGTCCGGGCATCGACTGCGACCCCTTCGACCAGGTGATCACCACGCAGATCAGGCTCTCCCAGCACATCGCCAACCAGCACACGGCACACGTACCCGCCACCGTTCCGTCCTGCGGCCGGTGCGCCTCGGACGCGGTGTCCACGACGATGCCGCGGGCGCTGGTCCTGGAGCACCGGGCCCGGCACCTGGTCGTGCCGCCCAGCATCGTGGGCGGCATCTGAGAGAGGCGGCGTCCGAGAGGCCGCACCCGGGAGCGGACGGCGTCCGGGAGGCCGCACCCGGGAGGCGGATCGGGACGGAAGGCTCTACGCGTCCTCCTCCGGCAGCACCGGGGCGAACCCGATCAGCCCGAGCCGCTGGGTCGCCCGGGTCAGCGCCACGTACAGGTCGTTGACCCCGCGCGGTGAACCGGTCCTGATGCGTTCGGGCGCGACGACGACCACCGAGTCGAACTCCAGCCCCTTGGACTGCCGCGCGTCCAGGATCACCACCGGGGCCGCCAGGTCGGGGTCCGGTCCGGACGATGCGCCCGGCAGGGCCTCGGCCAGCTCGACGTGGAGCTCCCGCGGGGCGATCACCGCGAGTTTCCCCCCGTTCCGGGCCTCCCGGGCGACGGCCTCGGCCGCCGTACGCACCAGCTTCTCCGGCTCGGCGGTCAGGGTCCACGGCGCGACACCGGTGGAACGCACCGACCGGGGCGGTTCGAAGGACGGATCGGTCTCCCGCCGGACCTCGGCGGCCGTCTCCATGATCTCCTTCGGCGTACGGTAGTTGACGTCCAGGCGGGTGTGCTCCCAGCGGTCGCCCACGTACGGGCCGAGAATGTCCGCCCAGGAGTCGGCCCCGGCCGCCGAACCGGTCTGCGCCGGATCGCCGACGAGCGTCATGGAGCGGGTCGGGCAGCGGCGCATCAGCAACCGCCAGGCCATCGCGGAGAGTTCCTGCGCCTCGTCGACGATGATGTGGCCGAAGGCCCAGGTCCGGTCGGCGGCGGCGCGTTCGGCGGCGCTGCGGTGGTCCGCCTCCTCCTGGCGTTCGGCGAAGCGCTCGGCGTCGATGATGTCGTGCGCGGAGAGGATCTCGGCGTCGTCCTCGTCCTCGAAGTCGGTGGAGCGCGAGCCTTCCGAGAGGTCCAGCACACCCTGGGCGTACGCGATCCGTTTCCGGCGCTCCGCCTCCTCGGCCGCCCGCCGGGCGCTGTCGTCCTCGCCGAGCAGCTCGGCGGCCTCGTCGAGCAGGGGGATGTCGGCGGGGGTCCACTCCGTGCGGTCCGTCAGCCCGGTGGGGTCCGTGGCGTCCCGGCGGACCGTCTCCGCCTCCCCGGGCAGGAGCCCGGTGGGGGCGGTGAGGTAGGCGGCGAGGAACTGAGCGGGGGTGAGGCGGGGCCAGAGCCCGTCGACCGCCGCGTGCACCTCCTCGTTGTCCGCCACTTCATCGTGCAACTGCTCGATGTCGGAGGGGTCCAGGAGATTGGGGCCGCCCAGCGGGTCGGCTCCGATGCGGTCGGCGAGCTGCCGCGTCAGCGCGTCGACGATCCCCTCGGCGAACGGGCGGCGGGCGAGGTTGTGCGGCAGCCCGGTGTTCCGGGCCTCCGCCCTGACGCGCTCGACCGTGTCGCGGTCGAGGAACAGGGTGTCCCGGTCGTGCGCGATCTCGACGGGGTCGACGGGCAGCCGCTGGAGGTCCGCGACCGCACCGCGCAGCGCCTCGGCCATCCGGGCGGCGCCCTTGACGGACGCGGCCTCCGGGGTGTCGGTGCCGGTGGCTCGTACCCCGGGGAAGAGCTCGTCCGGGGTGGCCAGCAGCACACCGGTCTCGCCCAGGGAAGGCAGCACATTGCCGATGTAGCCGAGGAAGGCGGGGTTGGGGCCGACGATCAGCACCGCGCGGCGCGCCAGCTGCTCGCGGTACGCGTACAGGAGGTAGGCGGCACGGTGCAGGGCCACCGCCGTCTTTCCGGTGCCTGGCCCGCCCTCCACCACGAGTACACCCCGGTGCGGGGCGCGGATGATGCGGTCCTGCTCGGCCTGGATGGTCCGCACGATGTCCGTCATGCGGCCGGTGCGGGTGGCGTTCACGGCGGCCAGCAGCACGGCGTCGCCGTTGGGGTCCTCGTGGCCGGTCCGGAGCGCGGGCGCGGTCTCGTCCAGGTCCAGGATCTCGTCGTGCAGGGCGGTGACCCGGCGTTCGCGCGTGGTCAGGTGTCTGCGCCGCCGGAGCCCCATCGGGGTGTGGCCCGTCGCCAGGTAGAACGGGCGGGCCACCGGGGCACGCCAGTCGATGAGCAGCGGGGTGCGCGCCTCGTCCTCGGCACGGATGCCGAGGCGGCCGATGTGGTGGTGCCCGCCGTCGCGGAGGTCGATCCGGCCGAAACAGAGCCCGTCCTCCACGGCGTTCAGCGTGGCGAGGCGGTCCGACTGCTCGGCGACGGTGACGTCCCGCTCCAGCCGGGCCTGGCGGCTGTGCACGGGCTGCCCCAGCGAGCCGCGCACGGAGCCCTCGGCCCCCTCCCGCAGGGCGTCGAGACGCGCGTGGAGCAGGGTGACGAATTCCTGCTCGCGAACCATTTCCTCGCTTGACAATGTGACTCCGTAAAAGATAAGGTGAGCCCTGTGAATTTCTCCCGTGATGCGCTGCGGAGTTGACGCGGAGCTGACGCACCGAAATCACGGAAACATTCAGTTTAAGCAGACGGACGCCTCGGACGCCAATACGGTCCGGGGCTTTTTTGTGCTCCCGCCCGGTGTTGTCCGCTCGTTGTCCGCTCGGTTCGCGGTCCCCGTCGTCGCGTTTCCGTTCCCCGTCGTACGGCTCCGCTCCCGGCCGTCCACGGAGGATGCCGCGCGGCACACGCGCGGCGTAGCCTTCCGGCATGGATTCTTCCGCCGAGTGCCCGTCCGGTGCGGGCACGGCCGTCCCGGGATCGCGCCCCGCCGGGCGGCCCGCCCTCGACGGCCCCATGGCCGCGCCCGAGGTCACGTACACGGAGTGCCGCCGGTGCGGCACGCTCATCGCCGGTCTGGACGGGCGCTACGCCTGTCCGGGCTGCGGCTGGGTCAACGACCACTCGGAGGGGCACCGCGCCCTGCCGACCGCCGAGGACGACCCCGACTTCCCGGGACGCGCCGCCGCCCGTCGCCGTACGGGCACGGGCGCGGGGCGGGTGAAGGGCGCGGCCGGGAGCGGTCCGGCGCCGGGTGCGCGGGCGGACTGAACGGGGGTCGCTCGCCAGAGGCGTCCCGGACGCGGCAAGTGAGGGCCGGGGTGCCGGCGTCAAGGGCGAGCCGGCGTCGGGGGGCGAGCCGGTGTCAGGGGTGCGGGCGTCAGGGGTGCCGCGGTGCCCGAAGGCTCTCGATCCGGGTGGCGAAACCATCCAGCAGGCGTTGCAGGCCGAACTCGAAAAGCATGTCGAGATCGAAGTCGTACCCGGCCGCGGCGATGCGCTCCAACGTCGGGAACGCACCGGTCGAGAATGCCTCCCGGAGTTGTGATTCCTGCGTGTCCATCCACTCGTCGCTCGTCAGGCCGGTGAATTCCTCGGCCACGGCTTCGGGCTCGATATTGACCGCGGTACCGCGCACGTAATTGAACAGGGTGATGTGGAGTGTGAAGTGCGTCTGGCCGTCGAGGCCGCGCCCGTCCAGCGCCTGCAGGACCCACTCGGTGAAGGGCAGCGCCCCGGCGAGCAGCTGCGGCCGGGTCACCGAGAGCGCGGGCGCGAGCCAGGGGTGGCGGCGGAACGTCTGCCAGAGCAGCCGGGCGGCGATTTCCAGCCGCGCCCGCCAGCCCGCCGGGGGGTCCGCGGGGAGGCGCCACTCGGAGCAGGCGGCCTCCATCATCTGCGTCAGCAGGTCGTCCTTGTCGGTCACGTGACGGTAGAGCGACATGGTCGCCACCCCCAGTTCGTTGGCCACCCGCCGCATCGAGACCGCGCCCAGCCCCTCGACGTCGGCGACCGCGATGGCCGTCGCGATGATCCGCTCCCTGGCCAGCGCGACGGCCGGTCCGGCCGAGGCGCGAGCCGGGGCCGGGAGCGGGGGCGTCGAGGCGGAGGCCCGGAGCGGGGGCGTCGCGGGCGGGGCCGTGCGCCGCGTTCGCGCGGCGTTCTCGACCACGGTGCCGACGCCGGACACCGGGCGGACCAGGCCCGCGTGACGCAGCTCGGCGATGACCTTGGTCGCGGTGGCCATGGCGACCCCCCACTGCCGGGCGATCT
Organism: Streptomyces sp. NPDC060184; assembly: GCF_042728795.1. NCBI lineage: Bacteria > Bacillati > Actinomycetota > Actinomycetes > Kitasatosporales > Streptomycetaceae > Streptomyces > Streptomyces sp. NPDC060184. The sequence continues at coordinate 30,048 of NZ_JBHWYX010000035.1, read as the reverse complement.
CCCGGGTGGAGGGGATGCGCTCCCCGGGGCCGAGCTCCCCCGACTCGATCCGCTGCCGCAGGACCGCGGCGATCCGGCGGTAGGGCGGCTCCTGCGGCAGTGCCCGCGCCGGTCCGCCCTGCTCTTCCTCCGGCCGCCCCATGACGCCTCCGTACTAGTGCACCTCTGTCGGTCGGCACTGTAGCGCCTGGCTGCGACGGAAGGGGCCGCATCCGGGAAACCACCGGAAGGGCGGGTGCGCCCGGCCCCTTCCGTACTAGTGCACAGGCGGTCAATTTCCCTGTTTTCAAAGGGATCCATGGCTTGCAGGCCGCGTTGCGTACGCCGTACATTCCCATTCATGGGAAGAAACGACGTACTCATCTCCGGCGCCGGTATCGCCGGTCCCGCCCTCGCGTACTGGCTACGCGCGGCCGGTTTCCGCGTCACGGTCGTCGAGCGGGCGCCGAGCCCCCGGCCGGGCGGACAGACGGTGGACCTCCGGGGCGCCGGCCGGGAGGTGATCGGCCGCATGGGGCTCATGGACCGGGCGCGTGCCGTCGCCGTCGACCAGCGCGGCCTCGCCCTGGTGGACGCCCGGGACCGCGTCACCGCCGAGATGCCGACGGCAGCCTTCGGCGGGGAGGGGATCGTCTCCGAGATCGAGATACTCCGCGGCGACCTCGCCCGCCTCCTCTACGATGCCACCTCGCCGACCTCGGACGCCGCACCGGCCGCTCCCGGCACGGAGTACCTCTTCGACGACACCCTCACCGGGCTCGTCCAGGACGACGACGGCGTCACGGTCACCTTCGAGAGGGCGGGCCGGCGCCGCTTCGGGATCGTGGTGGGTGCCGACGGGCCGCACTCCACCGTCCGGGCCCTCGCCTTCGGGCCCGAGGCCGCCTTCGTCCGCCCGCTCAACTGCTTCACCGCGTGGTTCACGGCCCAGGAGGAGTGGGACCTCGGCGGCTGGTTCCGGATGTTCAACGCCCCCGGCGGGCTCGTCGCCTCCGCGCGCCCCGGCCGGCTCCCCGGTGAGATCAAGGCCGGACTCAGCTTCCGCGCGGAGCCCTTCGCGTACGACCGCCACGACACCGACGCCCAACGGGCCCTGCTGGCCCGCCGTTTCGAGGGCGCCGGATGGGAAGTCCCGCGCCTGGTGGCGGCGATGCGCACCTCGGACGACTTCTTCTTCGACTCCCTCGGGCAGGTACGCCTCGACAGCTGGTCGCGCGGGCGGGCGGTGCTCCTCGGTGACGCCGGGTACAGCCCCTCGCCGCTCACCGGCATGGGGACGAGCCTCGCCCTCGTCGGCGCGTACGTGCTGGCCGGGGAGTTGTCCACGCCCGGCGCCGGTCACCTCGACGCCTTCCGCGCCTACGACCGGATCATGCGCCCCTACGTCGACCGGGCGCAGCAGCTCCCTCCCGGTGGCACCTCCGGGTACGCACCGAACGGCGCGCTCGCCATCCGGCTGCGCGCCGCCTCGATGCGGTCGATGAACCGCTGGCCCATGCGGCAGGTGCTCGCCGCCCAGTTCGCCAAGGCCGGGGACATCGACCTGCCCGTCTACGCCCATCTGACGGCGGCTGCGGGAAAGCCCTCCACGACTTCTTGAGGGCGCCGCACCCCCGTCCGTCCGGCCGGTGCCTCAGCCCTCCTGCGGGTACGCCGTCTCGTACGCGGCGCTGAACAGCGCCTTCACGTCGTGCCCCGACAACCCCTCGGTACGCGCCTGGACCAGCCACGCGTCGAGAGCGGTGCGCAGCGGCGAGTCCGGACCCGACTGGGGCCGGGCGAGGTCACGGGTGATGAAGGTGCCCGCCCCCTGGCGCACCTCGGCGAAACCCAGGCGCTCCAGCTCCCGGTACGCCTTGAGGGTCGTATTGGGGTTGACCTTGGTGGTGGCCGCCACCTGGGCGGCCGTGGGCAGCTTGTCCCCCTCCTGGAGGGCGCCCATCCGCAGGGCCTGCTCGACCTGGTGCACGATCTGCAGGTACGTGGCGATGCCGCTGCGCCGGTCGATGCGGAAAACGACCACTGCTCTTCACCCTTCCGCTCGACTGAGGAGACTTTACGGACACGGAGGGCGCTCCGTCACAGCGGGCGCCGCGAGACGCGCCACACGACGAAAACCGTCAGGACCAGCGTGGCGGCGAGCAGGATCGCCGCGCCGGTCCACTGCATGGAGGTCATCTGGTCGTATTCGAGGTACTCGACGACGTTGTTCACGATGCCCTTCTCCTTGACGCAGGCGTTCTGCGCGGCATCGGTCGCCTCGGCGCAGGTGCCCCAGCCGTAGAGCGTGCCGTCGGCGGTGCCGACCCAGTTGTCCAGCTGCTGCAGGCCCTGGTGCGTGGTCGGCATCTCGCCGTTCAGCGGATAGGTGAGCAGATGGCTGGTGCCGAGGCTGCTGCGGAACCGGCCCCAGACGACGTTCACGACGACGCTGACGGCGAGGGTCACCGACATGGAGAGCATCACGCGGCGCAGCAGCACCCCTACGGTGACGCCGACCGCCGTCAGGAAGAGGCAGAACGCGGGCAGCACCGGGCCGGTGTTGTCGAAGACCGACGCCTCCAGCCAGGAGGCGGGGAAGACCTCGCGGTACGGCTTCCACCACCAGGTGCACAGCACGGAGAGCACCAGGCCGGCGGCGAGCGCGAGGGTGTAACCCAGCGTCAGTTTGGCGAGCAGCCAGCGGTGGCGCGGCACCGACTGGGTGGTGACGAGCTGGGCCGTCCCCTGCTCCTGGTCGGAGGAGATCAGCGGTGCGCCGACGAAGACCCCGAGGAGCACCGGGAAGGAGCCCAGCCCCAGCATGAGATAGCTGAAGAGCTGGCCGAGCTGGAGCGAGCTCGTCAGGTCCTTCCCCGGCCAGCCGGCCGCGTCCAGCTTGTCGATCATCCCTGCGCGCAGCCGGAGGATCGCGGCGGCACCGAGGACCACCAGCGCGCACACGGAGTACAGCGTCGCCCGGTGCTGACGCGCCATGAGCCAGGTCAGCCCGCGCAGCGGGCCGCGCCGGACGGTGCCCGCCCCCGTGGCGGCGTCGGTCGGGGTGATGGTGGTCATGATGCGGTGATCCCTTCGATGTCGACGCGGGCGCCCGGGGTGAGGAGCGCGGGCGCGTCCGGTGAACGGAGGTGGGCCAGCAGTACCTCCTCCAGGCTCGGTTCGCTGATCTGCCAGTCGCCGGTGAGCGGGCCGTCGGGGCGTACGAGCGCCTGGAACTGGCGCCCGCGCACGCGGGACTCGATCACGGTGTGGCGGGTCAGCTCCGGCGGCAGCCCGCCGTCCGCCGCCAGCCCGGTCACCAGGGCGTGGGCGGGCACCAGGGTGTCGGTGTCACCGGCCATCCGGAGCCGGCCTTCCGACACCACCAGCAGGTAGTCGCACATCTCCTCCAGCTCGCCGAGCATGTGGGAGGACATCAGGACCGTGGTGCCGCGTTCGGTGGCCTCCGACATCAGCAGGGTGCTCATCTCGTCGCGCGCCAGCGGGTCGAGGTCCGACATCGGCTCGTCGAGCAGCAGCAGGTCCGGGCGCTTGCCGAAGGCGAGCGCGAACGCGACCCGGGTGCGCTGGCCGCCGGAGAGCGTGCCGACGCGGGCGTCCAGCGGGACCCGGCCCGAGCGGACGATCCGTTCCGAGGCCGCCATGTCCCAGCCGGGGTTCAGCTCGGCGCCCATCCGCAGCGTCTCGGCCACCGTGAACCGCTTGAAGAGCGGCTTCTCCTGGCCGAGGAAGGCGAACCGGGGCATGGCCGAGGTGTCGTCCACCGGGATGCCGAAGAGTGTCAACCCGCCCTCCGTCGGGGCGATCTGCCGGGACGCGATCCCCAGCAGGGTGCTCTTGCCCGCGCCGTTGGGTCCGACGAGACCGCAGATCCGACCGGCCGGGAGCCGGAAGGAGCAGTCCCGCAGGGCCCAGCCGCGGCGGTACCGCTTGCCAAGACCGCGGGCCTCCAGGGCCCATTGCTCGGACGTCTTGCTCGGTGTGCTCGGGTGTTCCACGCCTCGCCCCAATTCCATGAGTCAATTAATGGAATAATTGACTGACGAGTGGGAGGCTGTCAAGGAGCCCTTCCGCCCCGGGGGTTGGAGGCTGCTGTGGTTCGGGGGCTCGGGGCCGCGGGGGAGCGCTGCCGCATCCGGAAACGCCGATCGCCCGGAACGCGGGGCGTCCGGGCGATCGGTGAAAGAGAGGCGGAGCGGGGGTACGAAGGCGGTGAAAGGCGGCCCGTCAGACGAGCGGCGGCCGGCCGAGCCGGGTCATCCGCCACACCGTGCGCCAGCGCATCGGGTTGCGGGGGCCGCAGGGGGTGCGCATGCCCTCGACGAAACCGCCCATCCAGGACTTCAGCCCCTTCGCGGACCGGGTCCGGGCGAGGGTGAGCAGCGTCCACACGCCCAGGTAGAGCGGGACCAGCGGCGCGGGGAGGTTGCGGCGGGCCAGCCAGACCCGGTTGCGGGCGGTCATCCGGTAGTAGACCGCGTGCCGGGCCGGTGAGGTCTTCGGGTGCTGGAGCAGCAGACCGGGCTCGTAGAGGATGTTCCAGCCCCCGTCGAGCGCCCGCCAGGAGAGGTCCGTCTCCTCGTGGGTGAAGAAGAACTCGGCCGGCCAGTGGCCCGTGCCCGCCAGCATCTTCATGGAGAGAGCGTGCGCGCCGCCCAGGAAGGCGGTGACCAGCCCGCGCCGCATCGGGTCGGAGGCGCGCAGGCGCGGGATGTGCCGACGCTGCGTCTCGCCGTGCTCGTCGGCGATCCGGAAACCGACGATGCCGAGGTCCGGGTCGGCGGCGTACAGGCTCTGGACCGTGCTGAACACGTTCTTCTCGACCAGCAGGCCGTCGTCGTCCAGCTCGATCACCACGTCCACGTCGCCGAGCTCGGCGAGGCGGGCGAGGCCGACGTTCCGGCCGCCGGGGCAGCCGAGGTTCTCCTCGTTCTCGATGAGGGTCACCCCGCCCTCCAGGTCCTCCAGGCCGGGGAAGGCGGAGAAGTCCGGGAGCTTCGTGCCGTTGCCGATGACGACGAGCCGGGTGGGCCGGACGTCCTGCATGGCCACCGACGCGAGGAGGGCCTCCACCGCCTGCGGGCGGTCACCCATGGTGACGATGGAGACACCGATGCGTGGTGCGAGGGCTGCGGATGGGGACAAGATCGGTACTCCCGTGCTCGGCTGCGGTGTCCGCGATCGTACGCCCCGGAATTGGGCCGCCCGACTCCGAACCGTCGTACGGATGCCGAGTGGCGTTCACCGGGCGCCGGGCGGGAACACCGGGAAGGGACGCCGGACGGGGACGGCCCGTGCCCGGTCGTCCGGTCGCCCGGCCCGGGTCAGCCGATCCGCGTCCCCGCGCCGCTCACCCGTACGCGCGCGTCGCCCGGGCGCAGCTCCACCGTGAGGGTGCCGGGCCGGCCCATGTCCTCGCCCTGGTACAGCGTGAGCACGGCCTCCTCGGGGACCAGGCCCAGCTCACGCGCGTACCCGCCGAAAGCGGCGGCGGCGGCGCCCGTCGCGGGGTCCTCCACCACCCCGCCCACCGGGAACGGGTCACGGGCGTGGAAGACCCGATCGGACTCCCGCCAGACGAGCTGGACGGTGGTCAGGTCCAGTCGGCGCATGAGGGCTTCGAGCCGGGAGAAGTCGTACGCCAGGTCCGCGAGGCGCTCGCGCGTCGCGGCGGCCAGCACCAGATGGCGGGCCCCGGCGAACGCGATACGGGGCGGCAGCGCCGGGTCCAGATCGGCGGCCGGCCAGTCGAGCGCCGCCAGCGCCTCCGCGAGATCGGCGGGGGAGACCTCCGTCACGTGCGGTTCCACGCTGGTCAGCGTGGCCCGCAGGGCCCCGTCGCGCGATTCCACCGTGACCGGCACCGGACCGGCCGACGTCAGGAACTCCAGGTCACCCGGGCCGTCGCGGTCCGCCAGCGCGAGCGCGGCGGCGACCGTCGCGTGCCCGCAGAACGGCACCTCGGCCTTCGGGCTGAAATAGCGGACGGCGTAGGCCCGTTCCCCGGGTGCCTCCGTCAGGAACGCGGACTCGCTGTAACCGAGGGCGTCGGCGATGGTGAGCATCCCGGCGTCGTCGAGGGCCGACGCGTCCAGGACGACCCCCGCGCGGTTGCCGCCCGCCGGGTCGGTGGAGAAGGCGGTGTAGTGCAGGATCTCGGTGGAGGGCTCAGTCGTCATGCAACCGCTCAACCGGCGCGCTCCCACGAGCATTCCCCGACCCCGACCCCGACCCCGACCCCGACCCCGACGCCGACGCCTTCGGCCGGGCTCAGCCCAGCTGGGCCTCGACGAGGTCGGCCGCTCGCAGGGTGCCTCCCTCGGCGCGCGCCTCGGCCCGGAGCTCCGCCGAGCGGCGGGCGACCTCCGGGTCGCCGAGGAGTTCGTCCAGCGCGGTCCGCAGTGCGTCGGCGGTGGCGTCCTCGGTGTCGACGCGCCGGGCCACGCCCAGCTCCACGAGCCGGTCGGCGTTCATGAACTGGTCGACGGCCTGCGGAACCGCGATCATGGGCACGCCCGCCATCAGCCCCTCGCCGCAGCCGCCCATCCCGGCATGGGTGACGAAGGCGTCCACCTGTTCCAGGATCTCCCGCTGCGGCACCCACCGGTGCACCTCCACGTGGGGCGGGATCTCGCCCAGTTCCGCCAGGTCGGTGTGTTTCCCGATCTGGAGCACCAGATGCAGATCCGGCCGGCCGCCGAAGGCAGCCAGGCACTGGCGGTAGAACTCCGGCCGGTCGGTGTACGCCGACCCGAGCGACACCAGCAGCACGCGCCCGGCACCGGCGGGACGCGTCCAGCCGCTGCCTCCGTCCGTGCCGTCCCCGCCCGTACCGTTCCCGCCCGTCCGGCCGCCGCCCGTACCCCCTGGGACGCCGCGCGGGGGCACGCAGGTGCCGACGAAGGTCACGGCGTCGGTGTCCACCCGGTCGGCGTGCGGCTGCATCGCCCGGGGGATCAGGGCCAGGGCGCGGGCCGGGTGGCCGGTGAAGGCCTCCATGTCGGTGGTGGTCGCCCCGCACGTGGCGAGCCACCCGGCGAACTTCGCCCGGTAGGCGTCGGCGCCCGGCAACTGCCAGAGCCGCGCCGCCACTTCCTCCCCGTACCCCTCCCAGCCCACCAGGGTCGGGGAGAGCTGCACGAGGGGCCGGCGCTGCGACTCCGCTAGCGCCCGCGCCGCGTAGGCGCCGATGTCGTAGAGGTAGAGGTCGGCGGGGTCGTCCTCGTAGAAGGCGCGCAGCTGCGGAAGGGCCCGGACGGCGTCGTCGAGGAAGAGCTCCATGGCGGCGATCGGGTCGTCGGGCCACTTGTTGTCGGCGACCGGCAGCCCGGAGGCGCAGGGCACGAGCTCCGCGCCGGTGGGGGCGATCAGTCCGGCGACCGCCGGATCGTTGGCGTACGTCACCCGATGGCCGCGGGAGACCAGTTCGCGGATGATCTCCAGGCTGGGCAGCACGTGGCTGACGGCGGGAATCGCGGCCATCGCGATGTGGGCGCGGCGACGGGGCATCGGGGATCACACCTTCCGGGTCTGCGGTGGGACGGGCACCATCATGCGCGGCGCGGGTCCGGCGCCGCGGCTTCCAGCTCGGCGACGCTGCCCGACATGACCGTCCGGATGTGGGCGGTCAGGTGCTCGGCGGGCCAGTCCCACCAGGCCACCGCCAGCAGCCGTGCGACGTCCTCGGCGCCGAAGCGGGTGCGCAGCAGGCGGGCCGGGTTGCCGCCGACGACGCCGTAGTCGGGCACGTCCGCGGTGACCACCGAGCCGGCGCCGACGATCGCCCGTGCCCGATCCGTACGCCCGGCAGCACCGTGGCGCCGTGGCCGAACCAGACGTCGTTGCCGACGACGGTGTCGCCCCGGTCCGGCAGGCCCGTCAGCAGGTCGAAGTGGTCGGACCAGGAGCCGCCCAGGGTGGGGAAGGGGAACGTGGACGGGCCGTCCATGCGGTGGTTGGCGCCGTTCATGAGGAACCGCACCCCCGTGCCCAGCGCGCAGAACTTCCCGATGACCAGCTTCTCCGGGCCGTAGTGGTAGAGCACGTTGCGCGTCTCGAACGCGGTCGCGTCGTCCGGGTCGTCGTAGTAGCTGTACTCCCCGACCTCGATCAACGGGGAGGTCACCAGGGGGCGGAGCTGCACGACCCGGGGCTGTCCGGGCATCGGATGGAGCACGGTGGGGTCGGCGGGTACGGGCACGTCGGGCGGTCCTCCCGGAAGCGGCGTCGGTTCCTCACCCATGATCGCAGCGCGGCTCCTGCCCGGACAGCCGTTTTTCACCTGCGGGAACGCGCGCCGACGACCGCCGCCCCCGGCGTACCCGGTGCTCACCGTCCCGCCATCCGAATGTTGTGCACCCGACAAGCCGCGGACGCCGTTCCGCACTCCAATACCCACGGGGCGTCCGGCGGTCCGAAGGCCGGCCCCCTCGACAGCCGTCTGCCAGGGGAGAGAACCGATGACGCCCGCACCCACCACCACGGACGCCGAACGCCCGGACCACCCGGCCGAGTTCCGCGCGGCGGCCCGCCGCCACCGCGAGGGCGTGGGACGCCGCCGCTTCCTCACCACCACCGGCGCCGCCGCCGCACTCGCCTTCGCCGTGAACCTGCCCGCCGCCGGCACGGCGAGCGCCGCCGAACTCGACCCCCGCAGGATCGCCGAGAACCCGTTCACGCTCGGCGTGGCCTCCGGCGACCCGCTCCCCGACTCGCTCCTGCTCTGGACGCGCCTCGCCCCCCGCCCGTACGAGGCCGACGGCGGACTGCCCGCCGCCCGCGTCCAGGTCGGCTGGGAACTCGCCCACGACGAGCGCTTCCGCCGGGTCGTCCGGCGTGGAACCGCCACCGCCCACCCGGAGTTCGCCCACAGCGTCCGCACCGAGGTCCGCGGCCTGGAACCCGGCCGCACCTTCTACTACCGCTTCCGCGCCGGTGGCTGGACCAGCGAGACCGGCCGCACCCGCACCGCCCCCGACCCGCACGCCCGCAACCGCGCGGTGAGACTCGCCGCCGTCTCCTGCCAGGCCTACCACGACGGGTACTTCACCGCCTACCGCCACCTCGCGGCCGAGGACGTGGACGCCGTCTTCCACCTCGGCGACTACCTCTACGAGTACGCCGTCACCGCCACCGGCGGCGCCCGCGCCTACACCGACCGCGTGCTGCCCGACGTCTTCAACCGGGAGACGCTGACCCTGGAGGACTACCGGCTGCGGTACGCCCTCTACAAGTCCGACCCCGATCTGCGCGCCGCGCACGCCGCGCACCCCTTCGTCGTCACCTGGGACGACCACGAGACCGAGAACAACTACGCTGACGACACCCCCGAGAACAGCGTGCCCGCCGAGGAGTTCCTGCTCCGCCGGGCCGCCGCCTACCGCGCGTACTGGGAGAACCAGCCGCTGCGCACCCCGCAGCGCCCCACCGGCCCCGACATGCGCCTCTACCGGCGGCTGCGGTTCGGCCGGCTCGCGCAGTTCGACATCCTCGACACCCGCCAGTACCGCAGCGACCAGGCGTACGGCGACGGCTGGAAGGTCCCCGGACCGCAGTCCGAGGACCCCGCCCGCACCCTGACCGGTGCCACCCAGGAGCGGTGGCTCATCGACGGCTGGCGGACCTCCCGCGCCACCTGGAACGTCATGCCCCAGCAGGTCACCTTCGCCCAGCGCAAGGACGTGCCCACCGCCGCCTACAAGTTCTCGATGGACTCCTGGGACGGCTACCCGGCCTCCCGGCAACGGGTGCTGGACGGCGCCGAGTCGGCGGGCGTCGACAACCTGCTGGTCCTCACCGGGGACGTGCACGTCGCCTACGGCTTCGACCTGAAGAAGGACTTCGACGACCCCTCGTCCCGTACCGTCGGCACGGAGATCGTCACCTCCTCGATCACCAGCGGCAAGGACGGCTCGGTGAGGCCCGCCAGTTGGGACAACCAGATGGCGGCCAACCCGCACCTGAAGTTCTACGACGGCCGGCGCGGCTACGCGCTCGTCACCCTCGAAAACGACCACGCCCGCGCCGACTTCCGCGCGGTCGACGCCGTCACCACGCCCGGCGCCCCCGTCACGACGGCCGGTTCCTTCGTGACGGAGGCGGGCAACCCGGGGCTGACCCCGGCCTGAGTCTGTTGTGTGACGAACCGTCAGGCAGTCGGCTCCACGACGGAGTCGGACGGATAGCGGACGCCGATGCGGTCCCGTACCGCGTCGAGCGTCCGCATCACCGCGAGCGAACCGTCCAGCGGCACCAGCGGGGACTCGGTCTCGCCCGCCCGCAGCGCGCGCATCACCTCGACCGCCTCGTACTGCATCCCGGACAGCCCCTGGGGACCGGGGCCCGTGACGATCTTCTCCGGTGCCGGGTCCGCGGCGTCCGCGCGGTACAGGAGGAAGTGGTCGGGGTGGAAGAAGCTGTGCGGGAAGTCGATCCGGCCCCTGGTGCCGATGACGGTCGCCATCGTGGGGTGGTGGCCCACGATCGAGCAGGAGAGCAGGGCGGTCGCGCCCGAGTCCCAGCCCAGCAGCATCCCGGTGTTCAGGTCCGTGCCCTCGGGGGAGAGCAGCGCGTCCGCCTGCACCCGGTCCGGCTCGCCCAGCAGCAGCTGCGCGAACGACACCGGGTAGACCCCCAGGTCCAGCAGCGCGCCGCCGCCCAGTGCGGGGTTGCGCAGCCGGTGCTCGGGGCCCACGTCACCCGCGAACCCGAAGTCCGCCTGGACGGTGCGGATCTCGCCGATCGCGCCGTCGCGCACCAGCTCCGTCATGCGGCGGACGACCGGGTTGAGGTACGTCCACATGGCCTCCATCAGGAACAGCCCGCGCTCCCGGGCGAGCTCGACCAGCTCACCTGCCTGGCGCGCGTCCAGCGTGAACGCCTTCTCGCAGAGCACGTGCTTTCCGGCGCGGAGCGCCAGCGCGGTCGCCTCGTAGTGGGCGGAGTGCGGAGTTGCGACATACACCACATCGACGGCTTCGTCCGCGACGAGCTCGGCCCAGCTTCCGTAGGCTCGTTCGATACCGAACCGCTCGGCGAACGCCCGGGCCGACTCCTCGGTGCGCGAGGCCACCGCGACCACCTCGGCGTCCGGCAGTCCCAGCAGATCCTTGGTGAAGGTCGCGGCTATGCCGCCCGTCGCCAATATGCCCCAACGCACAGTCCCGCTCATGCCCCGCCCTCGATATTGGGTTACGACCAGTCGGCCCGAGCTGAGAGCATAGATGCGGATTTCAACGATGTGGAGATGAAGCATGCCGGACAGCGGCGGAAGCCGGGCCCAGCGAGAGCAAGAGCACATACCTACGGCGGGAACCGGTCAACTGATCACCGGGCCCGCCGTTCCCCACCCCGCGCCGAGCCCCGACGGCCCGGCCCTTTCCGGTCTCACCGGCCTCCCGGCCGCCCCGGCGGCAGCCGTCCGGCGGACCGCGTTCCTGGTGACCCTGGTGCTCGGCGGCCTCACCGCGCTGCCGGCCCTGTCCATGGACATGTACCTGCCCGCGCTGCCCGACGTCACCGACGCGCTGCACGCCCCGGCCGCCACCGTCCAGCTCACGCTGACCGCCTGCCTCCTCGGCATGGCCCTCGGCCAGCTCGTCGTCGGACCGATGAGCGACCGGTGGGGCCGCCGCGGACCGCTCCTGACCGGCATGGTCGTTTACGTCGTCGCCACGGCGGTCTGCGCCATCGCCCCCAACGCCGAGATGCTGATCGGCTGCCGCCTGCTGCAGGGCCTCGCGGGCTCGGCCGGCATCGTGATCTCCCGGGCCGTCGTGCGCGACCTCTACGACGGCATCGAGATGGCCAAGTTCTTCTCGACCCTGATGCTGATCTCGGGCGTCGCCCCGATCGTCGCCCCGCTGATCGGCGGACAGGTGCTGCGGATCACGGACTGGCGCGGCGTCTTCGTCGTCCTCACCGTCGTCGGCGTGCTGCTGACCCTCGTCGTGTGGAAGAGCCTGCACGAGACGCTGCCGCCGGAGGAACGTCACACCGGCGGCGTCGCCGAGGCCCTGCGCACCATGCGCGGCCTCTTCGGCGACCGGGTCTTCATCGGCTACACGATCGCCGGCGGGCTCGCCTTCGCGGCCCTCTTCGCCTACGTCAGCGCCTCCCCGTTCGTCATCCAGGAGATCTACGGCGCCTCCCCGCAGACCTTCAGCCTGCTCTTCGGCCTCAACTCGGTCGGCCTCATCGTCGTGGGCCAGATCAACGGCCGGCTGCTGGTCGGCCGGGTCAGCCTCGACCGGGTCCTGCTCTTCGGGCTCGCCGTGATCCTGGCCGCGGCCGTCGCGCTGCTGCTGATGACCAGCGGCGTCTTCGGCGAGGTGGGGCTCGCCCCCGTCGCCGGGACGCTCTTCGTCCTGATGTCCGCGATGAGCCTGGCCCTGCCCAACACCAACTCGCAGGCGCTGATGCGCTCCAAGCACGCGGCGGGCTCCGCCTCCGCGCTGCTCGGCACCTCGTCGTTCCTCATCGGCGCGATCGCCTCGCCGCTGGTGGGCATCGCGGGGGAGGACACGGCCGTCCCGATGGCCCTCGTCCAGACCATCTGCGCCGCGGCGGCCATGGTCTGCTTCCTGGTGCTGTGCCGCCCCTGGGAGCGGCGCGGCCGGACGGACGGCGGCCTGTAGGGCCCATCGGCCCCCGCCCCAGGGCCTTTTGGCCCCTGCCCCCGTGATCCGCGCAGGCAGGACCTTTCGGCCCCGCCTCCGAGATCCGCGCGCCACGACGGGCCCGGGACACCGGGCCCGTCGCCGTACGTCGGGGCGCGTACGTCCGGGGCGCGTACGTCCGGAGGCGTACGCCCGGGTGCGCGTACCGCCGGAGCGCGTACGTCCGAGGGCGCGGGCCGCCGGTCAGCCGGCGCGCGGGTACCCGATGAGATGCTGCCGGTCGTCGCGGTCCGTCGTACGGAAGATCCCCACCCCGGTCGTCTCCACCACCGGCAGCCGTACGTTGCGGGCGAGCGGCTCGTCCGCCCCGTCGACGAAGTTCACCATCACCGGCACGCCGCCCCCGGCCAGCGCCTCGTCCGCGTCCCGCACGTTCCGGGCGCCGTACGCGATCCCGTCGTCGGTCACCGAGGCGAGCGTCACATGGGACGAGCCGTCCTCGTCCTCCAGGCAGTACCCCACCTTGGCCACCAGGTCGAACGCCAGGTTCCCGGCGATCAGGTAGTCGCCCGACGGCGGGACGACCGCCTGCGGGAAGCGGCCCGGCTGTATGGCCGGACGGTGGCACTCGACCGACACCAGCGCCTTGCCGCTCGCCGCGTCGTGCACCGTCCACAACTCGTGGGTCGCCGCCCGCTTCGAGGACTTCTCCGGCTGCCACTTCGCCAGCACCAGCCCCGCCGCCACCGACGTCGGCACCCCGGTGGCCGGATCGGCCCCCTTGGGCGCCACGTTCCGGCTGTACCAGCCGCCCGGCACCCAGAACTCCCGCGCCCCGCTCACCAGCAGCCCCCGCGGGGTCTGGCCGGCCACCTCCGTCAGCTTCCGGCAGTCGGCGCAGCCCTTGGGGTACTTCAGCTCCGACGCCGCGATCTTCGAGGTCTCGCCGGTCACCGGGTCGATCAGCGCCACGTTCGCGTGCGCGTCGGAGATCACGATGTCCGGGCCGCTCGCGGAGACCGCCGGAGCGCCGTTCCACGGCAGCTCCACATGGTGGCGGTCGCCATTGGTCGCCGCGTACACGTCGAGTGAGATGAACGTCTCGGACGGGGCGAGCCCGTCGCCCGCCGTCCCGTACGACCAGGTGACGAAGAACTGCCGGTCCTCGCGGGAGACGGTCAGCAGCCGGGGATAGCTCTCCGGGTCCAGCGTCTGGCGTGCCTCGCTCCGCCACCCCAGCTTCCCGGTGGCCGTGTCGAGGGTGCGCACCCGGTAGCGGTGGTCCGCCGAACGCTCCAGGTAGGCCAGGGTTCCCGTCGGCCAGGAGAAGGCGATGTCGGGCGACGCGCCGACCACCTCCCAGCCGCTGTCCGTCGTGTACTGCGGAGGGACGTTGAGCACGGTCCGCGCCCCGGACGCGCCCGGCACGGGTTTCGCGGCGGCCGAAACGGAGGCCGCCGGAGTCGTGGCGCCGCTCTTGCCCTCCCCGCCGCCAGAGCCGTCGCCGTCCGAGGAGCCTTTGCCGCAGGTCGCCAGCAGCAACAGGAGCGCCAGGAAGACCACCCCGCCGACCAGAGTCAGTCGAACGATCCTCTGTCTCATGGGTCCCCCCGTCGCGCCTTCGCGGGTCTCGCGGCGGTCAGCGTAGCAACTGCCACATGGGCAAGCGGAGTTACGCGTCTGCCTGTCGCCCACCCGTGACCGGACGGGCACCACCGGCCGCCGGAGACCCCGCCCCCACCTCCCTCGCCGGGCCGGGTCGGCGCGCCCCGCGCATAGAATTTCTCGGTGAACGTCACCCTCCCCACCGCCGAAGCCCTGCGCGCGGCCCTCGCCGGTCTGCTCGACGGGCTGCCGCCCAAGCAGGCGACCCAGGCCGTCGACCGGCTGATCGCCAGCTACCGCGGGACGACCCCGACCGACGCGCCGGTGCTGCGGGACCGGGCGGACGTCGTCGCCTACGCCGCGTACCGGATGCCCGCGACCTTCGAGGCCGTACGGGCCGCCCTGGACGCGCTCGGCGAGGCCGCCCCCGACTGGCGGCCGGCCACCCACACCGACGTCGGCGGCGGTACCGGCGCGGCGAGCTGGGCCGTCGCCGGGGCGTGGGACGGGCCGGAGACCACCGTCCTGGACTGGGCCGAGCCCGCCCTCGCGCTCGGCCGCGAGCTGGCCGAGGCCGGTGGACCCCCCGGGCTGCGGACCGCCCGCTGGCAGCGCGCCCGGATCGGCGCGGCGCTGGAGCTGGCCCCCACGGACCTGGTGACCGTCTCGTACGTACTCAAGGAGCTGACCCCCGCAGCCAGGACCGAGCTGGTCGACGCGGCGGCCGGTGCCGCGCAGGCCGTCGTCGTCGTGGAGCCCGGCACCCCCGACGGGTACGCGCGGGTGATCGAGGCGCGCGACCGGCTGATCGCCGCCGGGCTGACCGTGGCCGCGCCCTGCCCGCACAGTGCCGCCTGCCCCATCGAGCCGGGCACCGACTGGTGCCACTTCTCCGCCCGGGTCAGCCGCTCCTCCCTGCACCGGCAGGTCAAGGGCGGGACGCTGAGCCACGAGGACGAGAAGTTCTCCTACGTCGTCGCGACCCGCTTCCCCGTCGAACCGGTGGCCGCCCGGGTCACCCGCCGGCCGCAGATCCGCAAGGGCCAGGTCCTGCTGGAGCTCTGCACCCGGGACGAGGCCCTGCGGCGCGAGACGGTCACCAAGCGCCACGGCGCGCTCTACCGGGCGGCCCGGGACACCGACTGGGGCGACGCCTGGCCGCCGCCCGGGGAGGACTGACCTCCCGGGACCCGGCCGCCCGCGACCCCGGGACCCCTACCGCCCGGAACCCGGAACCCGACCGCCCGGGCCCCGGGCCCCGGGCCCCGGGCCCCGGGACCGACCGCCCGGACCACCGCTCACGGAGCCGGTGCGCTCACCGGCCCCCGCAGCTCCTGGGTGCAGCACTTCACGCTGCCGCCGCCTTTCAGCAGCTCGCTCAGGTCCATCGGCACCGGTTCGAAGCCCCGGTCCCTCAGCGGGTCGAACAGCCCCGTCGCGGCCTGCGGCAGCAGCACGTGCAGCCCGTCGCTGACCGCGTTCAGGCCGAACGCGGCGGCGTCCGGCTCCCCGGCGATCAGGGCGTCGGGGAAGAGCCGGGTCAGCACGGCCCGGCTGCCGGGCGAGAAGGCCGCGGGGTAGTACATGATCTCGTCCGCCGCCTCGTCGAGCACGCAGAGCGCCGTGTCCAGGTGGTAGTAGCGCGGGTCCACCAGATCCAGGCCGATCACCGGCCGGCCGAAGAACTCCTGCGCCTCGTCGTGCGCGAGCGGGCTGGACCGGAACCCCGTCCCGGCCAGCACGAAGGACGAGGTGACGGCGAAATCGCCCTCGCCCTCGTTCACGTGCTCCGGTTCGTGGATCTCGTCGTAGCCGTGCGTCCGGAACCACTCACGGTGCGCCTCGGCCTCGCCGTGCCGCTCCTGGTGCGCGAAGAGCGCGCCGAGCACCCGCCCGTCGATCACGGTGGCGCCGTTGGCGGCGAAGACCATGTCCGGCAGACCGGGCAGCGGCGCCAGCTCCTCCACCGTGTGGCCGAGGGAGCGGTAGCGGTCGCGGAGGTCCTCCCACTGCGTCTGCGCCAGCGGCAGATCGACCGGCTTGGAGGGGTCCATCCACGGGTTGATGGAGTAGGTGACCCGGAAGTGCGCCGGGGCGCACATCAGATAGCGACGAGGGGTGGCGTCACGGTGCACGGGGGCTCCTCACGAACGGCGGCCTCGGCCGCGGCACGGTGGGGGAACGCGCGGTCTGCGCGTGAGCCCATGGTGCGCCGCGCGGGCCCCGGTCCGCAGTGCGCCGATCGGGTGAGCGTGCGCGGTGGCGCGGCGCGGAAGGACGGGGCGCCGCACACGCCTTTGGCCACGCCGCGAGGGGGAGGATGCCCGCCGATGACCCGGTATCGGGCGTGATGTCCCTCACTCGGGGTGGTGGTGTCCCGCCCCGCTGGTGAACTCTGGCCACCCGGAGCGCAGGATGGTGGGACCATGGACGGGTAACGCTGAGGTGAGGGGATAGATGGGCGCCGATTCCGGCCGCAAACGCGGCACAGAGGGCAAGATTTCCCAGTGGCTGCGGCGACGGCCCAAGCAGGGGACCGATGCCGACGGCTCGGCCCGACTGGGCATGCTCCTCGCCGTCGCCGACGCGGGGATGCCGATCTCGCCCGCCGCCCACCCGCTCGGACACCGATGTTCGTGCGAACGCATCGGATGCCCCACCCCCGCCCGTCACCCCGTGTCGTTCGCCTGGCAGACCCAGTCGACCACCGACCGCGCGCAGATCGAACGCTGGGCCGAGGGCCAGCCGCTGGCGAACTTCATCACCGCCACCGGGATGGTCCACGACGTACTCGACGTCCCGCTCTCCGCCGGAGTCAACGCCCTGGAGCGGCTCACCGGACGTGGGATCGACGTCGGACCCGTCGCCCGCTCCGGCGACGACCGGATGCTCTTCTTCACCGCCACCCGCGGCACCCCCGAGGACGAGGACGAGTGGTGGCCCTGCGAGCTGGACTCGCACCCCGAGACCACGGACGAGCACCCCGGCCTGCGCTGGCACTGCCGCGGCAGCTACGTCCTGCTCCCGCCCGCCCGTCTCCCCGGTGACCTCGACGTCCAGTGGGTGCGCGGCCCCGAGCACCCGCTGCCGGACCCGCTGACCCTGCTGGAGGCGCTGACCGACGCCTGCGCCGCCTACGCGGACAGCGACGAGGCGACCGGCCTGGACCCGGCCGCGGTGGCCTGGCCGCTGGGCCGCTGAGGCGGACGACGGCCCTCCCGCTTCGTCGCCGGCCGTCCTGCTTGCCGGGGCCGTCCTACTCGCCGGTCGCCGCGACCAGGCCCGGCAGCCGGTTCAGTACGGTCACCTTCGCGCCCCCGGCGGCGCCCCGCGCGGGCACCCGTACCAGCTGGCTGGAGACGCGCTCCTTGGTGAGGGTGCTCTTCACCTCGCCCGTGAGCAGCGCCCGGGTGTCCCGGTTCACCTCGGGCTTCAGACCCGGGGCGGCCGTCTGGCGCTCGTAGTGCCTGCTGCTGAAGAAGACCAGCGCCCCGCCGTCCTTCGTCGCGAGCCCGAACGGGCGGAACGCGCCGTCCAGCGGGCGGTCGACGTACTGGAACGAGAACCCCGGCTTCTTCGTCGCCGCGCGTGCGGCCCGCCAGCCAGAGGTCGTCGAGCCCGCCGTGAACACGTCCGGCGCCCCGGTGGACAGGTAACCGGTGTACGAGGTGCTCAAGTCCTCTGGCCGCACCGCGAGTTCGGCGCCCATGGCCTCGGCGGGCTTCGCCAGCCCGTCCGCGTCCAGCGCGAACTCCGGTACCTGCGAAGGCGCTACGACCCCGAGATAGGGCACCGTCCACAGCGCGTCCGGTCCGGTCCGCTCGAAGACCAGCAGCCAGCGGGTGTCCTGGTCGCCCTTGTCCACGTCACGGTTGGAGTCGGCGTTCGCGAAGAAGTACCGCGGCCAGCCCGCCTTCTTGGGTATGACGTAGTGCGTGTCCGACAGCTCCAGCGGATCACGCGCCGCCGCGGCGTCCTTGTCGGTGTACGTGGACCGGGCCTTCAGCCCCGCCTGGTTGACCGCCCCGAGCGCCCCGGTCACCCGCTCCGCGTCCAGCGCGGGATCGACCGCCGCGTTCGCCTTGTTGTACGCCGTGAGGAAGTCCTTCAGGGCTTG
Source organism: Streptomyces sp. NPDC060184 (assembly GCF_042728795.1). NCBI lineage: Bacteria > Bacillati > Actinomycetota > Actinomycetes > Kitasatosporales > Streptomycetaceae > Streptomyces > Streptomyces sp. NPDC060184. Next base: position 11,709 of record NZ_JBHWYX010000035.1, on the reverse strand, counting down.
GTCCGCCTCGGACTTCGTCGCCGCGGGCACCTGCTCCAGCTCCCCGTGCACCGTCACGCAGCCGCTCGCCGTCATGCCCAGTACCGTCGCCACCGCGAGCCCCGCCGCCGACCGACCCAGCCTTCTCATCCGTTGCCTTCTGCGCCTTCTGATCCGTCGTCCGCACTGACCGTCCGAACCCTACCGGGGCGAGGAAGCGTGCGAGGGCGAGGAACCGATAAACCCCCGGGGGCAGCCGTCACGCGCGGTGCCGCACCCCTTCCGGGACGACCGGCTCCCGAACGAATGCTTGAATGCCGGTATGAGTGAATTCGACGTACCCGACGGCATCGACGTCCTGCGGGTGTTCTGCGCCCCCGACGGCCGGTACGGGAACGCCCTCGGGGTCGTACGGGACGGGCGCGACCACCCGGACGACGCCGCGCGCCAGGCCCTCGCCACCGAGCTGGGCTTCAGCGAGACGGTCTTCGTGGACGACCCGGAACGCGGCCGGGTGGACATCTGGACCCCGGGGCTCCGGCTGCCGTTCGCCGGGCACCCGCTCGTCGGCAGCGCCTGGCTGCTCGACCTGGAGATCCTGGAGCTGGAGGTGGGGGACGTCTTCGCCCGCCAGGACGGCGAGTTCACCTGGATCACCGCCCGCCCGGAGTGGGCGCCGCCGAGGGAACTCGCGCGGTACGACTCCGCCGCCGAGGTCGACGCGCTGACCGGGCCCCCGCCGGGGGAGGGCTGGCTGTACGTATGGGCCTGGGAGGACGAGGCGGCGGGACGGGTACGCGCACGGGCGTTCCCCCGCCGCGGCGACGGCATCACCGAGGACGAGGCGACCGGAGCCGCCGCCCTGCTGCTCACCGCACGGCTCGGCCGCGCGCTCAACATCACCCAGGGGCGCGGCTCCCAGATCCTGACCGCGCCCGCACCGGACGGCACGGTGGAGATCGGCGGCCGGGTCGTGCTCGCCGTACGGAGCTGACACACGCGCCGGGCGGGTGGCCGGCCACCCGCCCGGCCCTTTCGGCCTTCCCGTCAGGCGCTGAGCGGGAAGACTTCCCCCAGCTCCCGGAAGACGGCCGTGTTGAGCGCGAAGGCGCGCTTGCACTCGTCCACGATGCGCTGCCGCTCCAGCTCGTCGGCGTCGACCGCGTCCAGCAGCTCGCGGTAACCCCGCTTGAAGGCGGCCGGGTTGGCGATCTCCTCGAAGACGTAGAACCGCACCCCGTCGCCCTTGTGCGCGAACCCCCAGGTCTTCTCGGCCCGGTCGCGGATGATCTGGCCGCCGGAGAGGTCGCCGAGGTAGCGGGTGTAGTGGTGTGCTATGTAACCGGCGGGCCAGTCGCGGGCGCAGGCGGCGACCCGCCCGGCGTACGCGGCGGTGGCCGGCAGCGGCTCCAGGCCCTCGCGCCACTCCGGCCCCCGCAGGTGCGCCAGGTCCCGCTCCAGTTCGGAGAGCCGCATCAACGGGGCCTGTATGAAGGGCCCCGCGACCGGGTCACGTCGCAGCCGCTCGGCCCCTTCCTCCAACGCGCGGTACACGAACCACAGTTGCTCGGTGTAGCGGGTGTACGCGGCCACCCCCAGGCGCCCGCCGAGCAGGTCGCCCATGAAGGTCGAGGTCTCCGCCTCCGTGTGCTGCTCGTGGGACGCGGTGCGGATGACCGTGGAGAAGGGGGTGGCGGAGGGGAGCGGGGTGACGGTGCCGGCGGACGTGTCCAAAGCGGGCCTCCGGGGGCCGAGGGAACGGGAAACCGGGAACGGGCGGCAAAGGCGCGTGGCTCCCACGACCCCGATCCTCATGCTTAGGCTTGCCTAAGTCAACATGTTGCCGACGCCCTGTCGGTAAACGCTCCGTGCCCGGAAAAGCGCGCGCCCGGTGGCCCGGACCGGACGTCACCGGTCCCGGCCACCGGGCGCGCGCTCGTGTCGGAGGTACCCGACGGCCCTACGGCAGGGTGAGGATGTCCGCTCCGGTCTCCGTCACCACCAGGGTGTGCTCGAACTGGGCGGTCCGCTTGCGGTCCTTGGTCAGCACGGTCCAGCCGTCGTCCCACATGTCGTACTCGTGGGTGCCCAGGGTCAGCATCGGCTCGATGGTGAACGTCATCCCCGGCTTCATCACGGTGGTGGCGTGCGGGCTGTCGTAGTGCGGCACGATCAGGCCGGAGTGGAACGAGGTGTTGATGCCGTGCCCGGTGAAGTCCCGCACCACGCCGTAGCCGAAGCGCTTGGCGTACGACTCGATGACCCGCCCGATGACGTTGATCTGGCGGCCGGGACGGACCGCCTTGATGGCCCGGTTCAGCGACTCCCGGGTGCGCTCCACCAGCAGCCGCGACTCCTCGTCCACGTCGCCGCAGAGGTAGGTGGCGTTGTTGTCGCCGTGCACGCCGTTGATGTACGCCGTCACGTCGAGGTTCACGATGTCACCGTCGCGCAGCACCGTCGTGTCGGGGATGCCGTGGCAGATGACCTCGTTGACCGACGTGCACAGGGACTTGGGGAAGCCGCGGTAGCCGAGCGTCGACGGGTACGCGCCGTGGTCGACCATGAAGTCGTGGGCCACCCGGTCCAGTTCGTCGGTGGTGACGCCGGGCGCGATGTGCTTGGCGGCCTCCTCCATCGCCTGCGCGGCGATCCGCCCCGCGACGCGCATCCGCTCGACGGTGTCGGAGTCCTGGATCTCCGGGCCGGTGTACGGCTTCGGACCCGGCTTGCCCACGTACTCGGGGCGCCGGATATTTCCGGGTACGGAACGGACGGGAGAGATCTCCCCGGGTGCGAGCAGCGACTGACCAGACATGTCGGCGAGTCTAACCAGCGGCCCTGGGGCAAGCTGGCCATGAGGAAAGGAGTCCCGATGGCCCTGTTCAAGAAGCGCACCGTCGGCAAACCGGGCGAGTGGTACTACTGCCTGGAGCACAAGAAGGTCGAGGAAGGCCCCGAGTGCCCGGCGAAGGACCGCTTCGGCCCGTACGCCTCGCGCGAGGCGGCGCAGCACGCCATGGACACCGCGCAGGAGCGGAACCTGGAGTGGGACACCGACCCCAAGTGGCACGACCGCAAGCGGCCCCCGGCCTCCTGAACCCCGCGCGGTGACCGCGCTCAGAACGCCGGCACCCCCGGCGCGGCGGGCGCGTCCGGGTCCGCCGGGGCGGCTGTCGCGGCGTCCCGGCGCCGCACGGCGTCCTCGTCGGTGGCGGAGTCGTACCGGAGCAGCTTCGGGAGCGCCGCCGTCAGCAGGGCCACCGAGGCGACGCAGGCGACCCCGCCGGTCCAGACCGCCGAGCGGGTGCCGGTCCAGCCCGCCATCGCCCCGGCCCGGACCTGGCCGAGTTGCGGGCCGACGCTGTAGGAGAGCACCTCGATACCGGCCAGTCGCCCCCGCAGCTCCTCCGGGATGGTCTGGTTCCAGATGGCTGAGCGGCCGAGCCCGCTCAGCATGTCGCCCGCGCCCGCGACGCCCAGGCAGACCAGCACCGGCCAGACGCTGTCGAAGAGCCCCGCGCCCGCGATGGCCAGCCCCCAGGCGGCGGCCCCGAACACCACGAAGAGCCCGTGCCGCCGCACCCGGGAGGTCCAGCCGCTGGTCAGCCCCAGCACCAGCGACCCCACCGACCCCGCGGCATACATCAGCCCCAGCGACCAGGGGGCGTCGAGGTCGTCCGCGAGGAACGGGAAGACCGCGTTCGGGAAGGCGAAGAACATCGCCGCCAGGTCGATCGCGTACGTCCCCAGCAGCACCGGCCTGCTCCACGCGTACGCCGCCCCCTCGGCGATCCCGCGCAGCGAGGGCTTCTGCGCGTCGCGGGCGGGCGGCGCGGGGGTGAGCCGCAGGCAGAGGACGACCGAGACGGTGAAGGTCACGACGGTGACCGCGTACGCGGTGGCGTGCCCGGCGTAGGCGACGACCAGGCCCGCCAGGGCCGGCCCCGCGATCGCGCCCGCCTGCCAGCGCAGGGCGTTCAGCGCGGCGGCGGCCGGCAGGTGCTCGTGCGGCACGATCCGCGCCAGCAGCGAGTCGAGCGCGGGCCGCTGGAGCCCGGCGAGCGCCGAGACGCCCCCGGCCACGACGTACAGCGGCCAGAGCAGCGGGTCCGGCAGCAGCGCGTTGACCAGCAGGATCACGGCCAGCACACCGAGCCCGGCCTCCGTGCCGAGGATGACCTTGCGGCGGTCCGCGGCGTCCGCGAGCGCCCCGCCGTAGAGCCCGAAGACCACCAGCGGCACGAGTTCGACCGCCCCCATCGCCCCGACCGCCAGCGGGGACCCGGTCAGCTCCTTGATCTGGAGCGGCAGCGCGATCAGCGCCATGAAACTGCCGAAGTACGTGATCAGCCCCTGGCCCCAGAGCAGCCGGAAGTCGGCGGAGGCGTGCCAGGGGGCGAGGTCGGGGAGGAGGGAGCGGAGGGTACGGGAAGCGCGGCGCGGGCGCGGGTCGTTCACGAGAGATCATGGTCCGGCCCCCGAGGGGTCCGGCGCAACCCCTCCTCGGCCCCCGGCACCCGCCCGACCAGCGAAGACGTCCGGGAGGCGGGGCGGCGGAGCCACCAGCGAACCGACGGCGGGTGGCCGCGGCGCGTGTCTGTGCCTACCACCGTGCCGGTGGTGGTGCCGTGAGCCGGTCCGCGAGCCGTGAGAGCCGGTCCCGGAACGAACGCCGCCCGTGCGCCGAGGGCCGCCCGGTCTCCCCGGCCGCCGCGCTCACCAGATGCTGCACGGTGTCCAGGTCCACGTCGTCCTGCTCGGTCACCACCAGCGCCTCGTGACCGAGCCCCCGTACCTCGGGATCGCCGCCGCCCAGCGTGAGGACGGTCGCCCCCGAGCGCCTGGCGTCCCACACCCGCTCCATCAGCCCGCCGTCCGGCCGCTCGGGCGCCACCAGCAGCAGCGTCTCGCCGCGCCCGGCCGCCTCGATCCGGCCCAGCCCCACCGCCAGATGCGCCGGGTCGGCCGGCCGCACCCGGTGGCGTACCAGCGTGGGTGTCAGCTCCGGCAGCCCCGACCACGTCGCCTCGTCGACCAGGTGCGCCGCCAGGTGCCAGGGCTCGTACGCCTCGGTCCCGACCAGCAGCAGCCCGCCGCCCTGCGGGACGACGGACGAACGCAGGGCCCCGGCGAACCGGCGGGCCGCGCCCGGCCACTCGGTCCCGGCGAGCACCTCACGCAACAGCGCCACGCGCACGGCATCCATGGCCCGGCATCATGCAGCAGCCCGCGGGCGTCGCGCAGCCGGACACGGAAGGTGCACCCGTACGGGACGCCTGCGGCACGCGCCCGGGACAGGTGCCGGACGTTCGCGTACGGGCCGGGGTGTGCCGTCGGAGAGCCGGTACTCCGCAGTAGTGTCGGGGCCATGACTACCCACGACAGTGCAGGCGCGCCCAAGGCGCCCGCCAAGGACCCCTGGGACCTGCCCGACGTCTCCGGACTCACCGTCGGCGTGCTCGGCGGCACCGGGCCGCAGGGCCGCGGACTCGCCTATCGCCTCGCCCGCGCCGGGCAGCGCGTGACCATCGGCTCCCGCGACGCCGCCCGCGCCGCCGAGGCCGCCGCCGAACTCGGACTCGGCATCGAGGGCGCGGACAACGCCGCCTGCGCGCTCCGCAGCGACATCGTGATCGTCGCCGTGCCGTGGGAGGGCCACGCCAAGACGCTGGAGTCGCTGCGCGCGGAGCTCGCGGGCAAGCTCGTCGTCGACTGCGTCAACCCGCTCGGCTTCGACAAGAAGGGCGCCTACGCCCTCAAGCCGGAGGAGGGCAGCGCCGCCGAACAGGCCGCCGCGCTGCTGCCCGACTCCCGTGTCACCGCCGCCTTCCACCACCTCTCGGCGGTGCTGCTCCAGGACGCCGACATCGACGAGATCGACACCGACGTGATGGTGCTGGGCGAGGCACGCGCCGACACCGACATCGTGCAGGCCCTCGCCGGCCGCATCGCGGGCATGCGCGGCGTCTTCGCCGGACGGCTGCGCAACGCCCACCAGGTCGAGTCGCTGGTCGCCAACCTGATCTCGGTCAACCGCCGGTACAAGGCACACGCGGGACTGCGCGCCACCGACGTGTGAGCCGTGGACGGCGTGATCCACGGATCGTGTGATCAGTGGATCGTGTGATCCGTAGATCGTTACGGAACACCGGCGGGACGGCCCGTACCCGCGGCGGAACGGAACGGGGCATGAGGGACACTGGACGGGACCGCGCACCACCCCGGACAGGAGCCGCCCCCATGCCCCGCATCGCCCTCTACCCGCTCGTCGTCTGCGTCCTCGCCGTCGTCGCCGCGGTGGTCTCCTTCGCCCAGGGCAGCCTGCTCGGCATCCTCTGGGTACTGGTGGCGGGGCTCTCCTCCAACATGACCCTCTACTACGTGCGCCGTCACCGCGCGACCAGCGGAAGCTGACCGCCGGGTCCGCTCGGGGGCGGCAGAGCGGCGGGGCGTCGGGGCCGGGGGGCACGGCCTGCCCGCCCTACCCGGACAGCGCCGCCGACAGCGCCTCGCAGCGGAGGTCCTGCTGATCGGAGAACGCCTGCCAGAAGCGGTAGGTGTCCAGCCCGCAGTACGTCTCGAAGTCGCTGACCCCGAGCCCCCGCAGCAGCGCGTCCACGGCGTCGAAGAACACGGCGTTCACCTCCGGCACCCACAGCAGCCCGAACACCGCGATCAGCCCGAACGGCGCGAACGGCTCCACCTGGCGCCGGACCTTGTACGACAGCCAGGGTTCGATCACCCCGTACCCGTCCAGCCCCGGCACCGGTACGAAGTTGAGGATCGCGGCCGTGACCTGGAGCAGCGCCAGGAACGCCAGCGCGAACCGGAACACCATCGGCACCCCGTCGAGGCCGCCCAGCCAGAACGGTGCCGTGCAGACGACGGCGAACAGGACGTTCGTCAGCGGCCCCGCGGCCGAGATCAGACTGTGCTTCCACCGCTCCCGGATACGGCCCCGCTCGATGTAGACCGCACCGCCGGGCAGCCCGATGCCACCCATGATCACGAAGAGCACCGGCAGCACGATGCTGAGCAGCGCGTGCGTGTACTTCAGCGGGTTGAGCGTCAGATAGCCCTTCTCGGCGATCGAGATGTCCCCGCTGTGCAGCGCCGTGCGGGCGTGCGCGTACTCGTGGAGGCAGAGCGACACGATCCAGCCACCCGTGACGAACAGGAAGACCGCGAACCCGGTCTGCTCGGCGAACCCCGTCCACACGGCCACGCCGGCCACGGCCGTGACGGCGACGATCCCGAGGAAGATCGGGCTGATGCGCCGGTCGCGGCGGTCGATCGCAGTGGTCATGCGACGAGAGTAGGGCCTTTCGTCCGGATCGGGACGGGCTCGCTGCGCACCGGGTCCCGGACCGCCGGGCCTCCCGCCAACTCCCCTGCTCCCGAACGAAGTCACTTCGAAGCTCATCGGTACGGTCAAACCGTCGTCCCGTGCGGAGCGCCACCGAGTGCCGCCGGGGACGGCCCGACGCCACGCGAGCTATCGGAATATATCGGGTGGCTGTGCGAGTCCCGATCCCCTTCACGGACAATGGCCCCGTGCGCTACTGCATCCTCGGTACGACCCAGGTACTTCGCGACGACGGCACGGCCGTCGCCCTCGGCGGGGCGCGGCTGCGTGCCCTGCTCACGGTCCTCGCCCTGAGCCCCGGCCGGGCGGTCCCGGTGACGGTGCTCGTGGACGAGGTCTGGGACGGTGAGCCGCCCGCCGACGCGCCGGGGGCCGTCCAGGCGCTCGTGGGCCGGCTGCGCCGGGCGCTCGGCCGGGAGGCCATCGCCTCCGTCGAGAACGGCTACCGGCTCGCCGCCGGACCCGACGCGGTCGACCTGCACCGGTTCGAGCGGCTGACGGGTGAGGGGAGCCGGGCACTCGAGGACGGTGACGGAGCGAAGGCGCTCGACGCGCTCGACGCCGCCCTCGCCCTGTGGCGCGGCCCCGCCTTCGCCGATCTGCCCGACCGCACCGCCGTCGCCGCCCGCTGGGAGGCCCGGCGGCTCGCGGCCCGCCGTGCCCGGGGCAGCGCCCACCTCGCGCTCGGCCGCGCCGAGGAGGCGCTGCCCGAGCTGGTCGCGCTCTGCGCCGACCACCCGCTGGACGAACCGCTCCAGGCGCTGCGCATCCGCGCCCTGCACCACGCGGGCCGCACCGCGCAGGCCCTCGCCGTGTACGAGGAGGTGCGTACCCTGCTCGCCGCCCGGCTCGGTACCGATCCCGGCGCCGAACTGCGCTCGCTGCACACGGAGTTGCTGCACCACGGCAGTGCCCCGCCGGTCCGCCCGGTGGCGGGTGCCGCCCGCCCGGGACATGCCGGTGACCGCCCCGCCGCTCAGGCCCGCCCGCTCGGCCCCGACGTACGGACGCCCGCGAGCGGCGTCCCGGACGTCCGTACCCCCGCCGCCCCGGCGGCCCTGCCGCCGCTGCGTGCGCCGTCCGGAAACATCCGGGCCCGGCTCACCAGTTTCGTCGGCCGCGAGGCGGACATCGCCACGCTGCGCGAGGACCTCGACCGGTCCCGGCTCGTGACGCTCCTCGGCCCGGGTGGCGCGGGCAAGACCCGGCTCTCGCAGGAGGCCGCCGAGACCGTTGCCGCCAACTGGCCGGACGGCGTGTGGCTGGCCGAACTCGCCCCCGTGGACGACCCCGAGGCCGTGCCCGAAGCGGTGCTCTCCGCACTCGACGCCCGCGAGACCGTGCTGCGCGGCGCCGGTGCCGAGGAGATGCGCGTCGCCGAGGGAGGCACCGTGAGCCCCCTCGTACGCCTCACCGAGCACTGCGCGCGCCGCAGGATGCTCCTGCTGCTCGACAACTGCGAGCACGTCGTCGGTGCCGCCGCCGCGCTCGCCGACCACCTCCTCGCCCGCTGCCCCGGCGTCACCGTCCTCGCGACGAGCCGCGAACCCCTCGGCGTACCGGGTGAGTTCGTCCGCCCGGTCGAACCCCTGCCGGACCCCACGGCGCTCCGCCTCTTCGAGGAGCGCGGCAACGCCGCCCGGCCCGGCTTCCGGAGCGACGCGGACCCGGCGACCGCCGCGGCCAGTGCCGAGATCTGCCGCCGCCTCGACGGACTGCCCCTCGCCATCGAACTCGCCGCCGCCCGGCTGCGGATGCTCAGCCCCCGGCAGATCGCCGACCGGCTCGACGACCGCTTCCGCCTCCTCTCCAGCGGCAGCCGCACGCTGCTGCCCCGCCAGCAGACCCTGCGCGCCGTCGTCGACTGGTCCTGGGACCTGCTCGACACGGCCGAACGCGCCGTACTGCGCCGGATGTCGGTCTTCGCGGGCGGCTGCTCCCTCACGGCGGCGGAGGAGGTCTGCTCGCTGCGCGCGGGCGACGCCGGCGACGCGGTCGGCGCCGGCCCTACCAGCGGTACCGGCGGGCAAGAGGAGGTGGACGTCCGTGACGTCGCCCTGCTCCTCGGTTCACTCGTCGACAAGTCCCTCGTCGTCGCCGAGGAGCCGGGCGACGGCGAGATGCGCTACCGGCTGCTGGAGACCGTGGGGGAGTACGCCTCCGAGCGGCTGGACGAGGCGGGCGAGCGCGCCGCCGTCGACCGTTCCCACCTCGTGTACTACCGCGAGCTGGCCCGTACCACCGGCCCCCGGCTGCGCGGCGCCGGACAGCGGGCCGCCCTGGACCTGTTCCGGCGCGAGTACGAGAACCTGCGTACCGCCTTCCGGCACGCGGCGGCCCTGGAGGACGAGCACGAGTGCCTCTGCATCATCCTGTCCATGGGCTCGTACTGGATGCTGCGCGATCTGCGCGACGAGGCCCGTCAGTGGGCCGACACGGCCGCGGCGCTGGGCCCCGACCCGTTCGCCCCGCCCGGCTCTCCGGCGCCCTCGCTGCACGAACAGTGCACGGACAAGCCGCCGCCGATGGAGCCCGACCAGCTCCAGGAGGCCCGGCGCGGGGTGCGGCTCATCCAGATCGCCAACATGGACCACGAGATGGACCTGTGGATGACCGAGGAGAGCATGGAGCGGCTCCGGATCATCGCCCGCACCTACCAGCCCGGCCAGCCGCAGATCTGCCGTTCGCCGGGGTCGCTCTGGATCTTCGCCGTCATCCTCACCGGTGAGCGGCACGAACTCCGCGACGTGATGGACGAGACCGTGCGCACCTGCCGGGAGCACGGCTACACGTGGGAGCTGGGGTCGGCGCTCCAGACACGGGCCAACCTGCTCGCCAACCAGGCCGACACGACGGAGGTGGCCCGCGCCGACGCGGACGAGAGCCTGGAGATCTTCACGCGGCTGGGGGACGCGTGGGGTTCCGCCGAGGCACTGGCCTCGCGCGGCGAGGCCAACGAGCAGGCGGGCAAGTACGGGGAGGCCGCCGAGGACTACGTCGCCGCCATGGGGTACGCCGAACAGCTCGGCGCGCAGTCGCAGGTGGCCGTGTTGCGCACCCGGTACGCGAACATCCTCGCGGAGACCGGGCGGGAGGCGGAGGCGGAGACCATCCTCCGCGAGGTCATCGGCCTGGACCGGACGGGCGTCGGGCACGAGGCCACGCCCTTCGCCCGGATGCACCTGGGCATGCTCCTCGGCCGCACCGGGCGCTACGCCGAGGCGCGCGAGCAGATGGAGCTGCTGGCGGCGGAGTTCCACTCGCAGACGCTGGCCCTCTTCGAGGGCTTCGTCATGGGCGTGGTGGCGTGGATCGACAACGAGGAGGGGCTGTACGCGCAGGCCCTGGACCGCGCGATCAAGGCGGTGGAACGCGCCAACGACCGGCTGGCGCAGATGGTCGCGCCCCAGATGACCTCCATCCACCTCGTGTCGGCGGCCTGGGCGATGGCGGGGCTCGGCAGCGAGGAGAGCGCCCGGGACGCCGCCCGGGTGCTCGGCACACAGGCCGGCCGTCTCTCTCCCCTCCACGTGCCCACCCGGGTGGAGCGGCAGAACCTGGCCAGTGCCGAGAGAGCGGCGCGCGCGGTGATCGGGGACGCGGCCTACGAAGCGGCCTACGCGGAGGGCGGCGACCTCTCCCTGGAGGAGGCCACCGCCCTGGCGTACGCGCACAACCGCTGAAGGCCGTCGGCCGGGAGGAGGCGGGTTCGTGGAGCGACACGCCCATTCCGGACGGGTCCGGAGGGGGCCGCGGGCCGGGTGATTGCCTGGTCCCGCGATCCGACCGGAAGGGCGGGAGAGATGGGCGTTCACGAGATCGGTCCACGCATGGTGGGCGAGAGGCTGATGTACAACCGCGCGGTCCGGGTCGAGTCCCCCCGGAACTGGCTCTTCGTCTCCGGGCACGAGGCCCGCGACGAGGACGGCGCCATCGCCTGCGCGGGGGACATGGCCGGGCAGATGAGGCTCACCCTGGTACGGCTCGGGCAGACCGTGGCCGAAGCGGGAATGACGATGGCGGACGTCGTGCAGATTCGGATCTTCACCACCGACCTGGCCGACTGCAAGGCCCACTACGCGGTCCTCCTGGACGGACTCGCCGCGGTCCGCTGCCGTCCGGCCAGCCTGCTGGCCGAGGTCAGTGCCCTGTCCGACCCCGACATGCTCATCGAGATCGAGGCCGTCGCGGTGAGCTGAGCCGTCCCGCCGCGTCCCGCGCGCGGGCCGCTCGCGCACGGGAGCACGAGGACGAGCGCATGGGCGAGAGCACCGGCGCGGTACCCGCCGGCCGAGTCCGGGCCCGCGTCACCGCGCACCGAGCCGCGACCGGAACCACGCGTCGCGCCGTCCGCCCCGCGC
>NZ_JBHWYX010000034.1:91158-96504 GCF_042728795.1 Streptomyces sp. NPDC060184 | reverse complement strand
GCCCCCCCCCCCCCCGGGGGCCGGGGCCGGGGCCGGTGCCACCGGTGTCAGTGGGAGCGAGCCGCCTCCAGCCACTCCAGGACCTCCGGCGTGACCGGGTCGGTGATGTCGGCGAACTCCGTGTGCTTCGTGAGGAACTTCGCCACGTACGGGCAGACCGGCACGATCCGCTTGCCGGAGGCGCGTACGTCGCTGAGCGCCTGCTCCACGAGGACGGACGCCAGACCCTGGCCGGCGAACGCGTCGTCGATCTCGGTGTGGAAGAAGACGCGCTGTTCGCCACGGTCGCGGTAGGCGGTCAGCCCCGCGCGGACGCCGTCGACGTGGATCTCGTAACGGTGCCTGGCGTCGACGCGCTGGACGCTCGGGGCGGGGGCGGGCTGGCTCATGGAGTGCCTTTCGGTACGGGTCGGGTTGCCTCGGGGCGAGAGAGCGGCGTTCGGGAGCGAGGGGGCGGGGATGCGGTCGCCGGGGTAGCCGTCCACGTGACCGAAGCGGCTCGACGCGGCCTCCCACGCCTCGCGCGCCTCGACGATGTCCTCGTGGCTGCGGCCCACGAAGTTCCACCACATGACGATCTTCTCTTCGAACGGCGTGCCGCCCACGAGCACCGCCCGGGCGGGCGCGTCCGATTCGTTGGTCAGGGTCAGCGTGGTGTTCCCCGGGCCCACGTAGCCCAACTCGGCGGGACTGAGCAGGGTTTCGCCCATGCGGATGCTCCCCTGGTCCACGAGCAGACCGTGCTCGAACGCGCCGTCCGTGTCCAGTGTGACGGTCGCGCGGGGTTCGACGACCAGTTCGGCGCCGAGCAGCGGAGTGAACGTCGGTACGGGGGAGGTGTCCCCGGCGAGGGAGCCGAGGAACACCCTGATGACGGCACCCGGCACGTGCACCGCTCCGGGGGCGTGGTGGCGGAAGTCACGGCCTGTGTGCCGGTGCTCCTCCGGGAGCGCCACCCACAGCTGGACACCGTGCAGGACCGTGGTGGCGGGAGTCGAGACCTCGGTGTGGCTGATCCCCAGGCCGCCGGTCATGAGGTTGAGCTCACCCGGGCGCACACAGGCGTGGCTGCCCAGGCTGTCGCGGTGCTCGATCTCCCCGCTGAACAGCCAGCTGACCGTCTGCAGTCCGGTGTGCGGATGGGGCGCGACGTCCATCCCGCCCGTCTCGGCGACGTCGTCGGGGCCGTAGTGGTCGATGAAGCACCAGGCTCCGATGAGCGTGCGGGCCCGCTGCGGGAGAGTGCGGCGTACGGTCATCGCCCGGGGGCCGCCGAGGGGTACGTCCCGGGCGGTGAGCACCTCCACCCGGGCGGCATCCGCCGGACCGCCCCGCGCTCCGGTCTTCTCGGGCCGCGCGATCCCGTCCCCGCCGGTGCCTCCGGGCCCCGGCGTCCCGCTCCCGCCAAAGGTGCTTTCATGTTCAACGATCATGCTCGATAGTAAGCCGCCGTCCGTCCGGGCGTGCGGGGTGGTGGAGGGGCGAGGCGCCCCGGTGAGGAGACACGGGTGAACGGCACCGAGGCGGCACGCGGCGAGCGGCGCGTCTACATCGACAAGCAGAGCCCGAAGCCCTACCACGCGCTGGTGGCGACCTCCGACGCGGTGCGCACCGCCGCCGAGGAGGCGGGGCTGAGCCGCACCCTGGTGGAGCTCGTCAACCTCCGGGTCTCCCAGATCAACGGTTGCGCCTTCTGCCTGGACGTGCACACCCGCGCCGCGCTCCGCGCGGGCGACACGAGCCGGCGGCTGGGGGTGCTGGCGGCCTGGCGCGACACCGAGGTGTTCACCGCGCAGGAGCGCGCCGCCCTCGCCCTGGCGGAGGCGACGACGAACCCCGCCGACGCCGCGCTCCAGGAGGCCGCCTACGCGCTCGCGCGGGAAACCCTCTCCGACGACGAGATCGCGGCCGTGATCTGGGTGGCCGTCACCATCAACGCCTTCAACCGGGTCTCCATCATGAGCAAGCACCCGGTGCGCGCCCTTCCGGGGCAGTGAGGCGGACCTGTACTCGTCTCCCGGGGCGGGGAGGCCGACGGCGCGTGACCGTCTTCCGCGTGTCCCCGCGCAGTCATCTTGTCAGGTGACCACCTGTTCGGATTCTCCTCGAACTCCAATCAAAATGCCCCTCTGCGTGTTATTTGGGGCATATCCCTACATGTGCACCTTAGGTTGTGGAACGACTCCACTCGGGTGGCGCGGTGCGCCGCCCCGGTCTACGCGTTCCGAAGGCGCCGTGCGGGGCCGTCCCGTCCGGCGCAGGACGCCACGGGGCCAGGAACGAGGAAAGGCAGAGCAGGTGAACGTGGTCGGCGTCATCATCTCCGGGGCTGTCGCGCTGGTGATCACCGTGGCACTCACCGCGGTCGTCCGCGGACTCGCCCCGGTCATCGCGGCCAAGGGCGGGCGCCGGGGGCCGCGGCGGACCGTCGGGACGGGTGTCGCCGTGGTCCTGGCGACCACCGGCGTCATGCTGGCCGCGCCCCGACTCGGCCTCCCGGAGCCCGGACTCGGCGTGCGCCTCCTCCTCACCGCGTCCTCCGCGGCGGCGGTGGTCGGACTGGTGAAGGAGTTGCGCCCGGTCGGCACCCGGACGGAACTCGCCCTCCACACCGTCCTGGCCGCGCTCGTCGCGGCGTTCTCCGGACTCTCCCCGGTGGCGGCGGTGTTCGGAGCCGTACTCGTGGTGGTCCTCACCCACGCGCTCCAACTGCTGGACGGCTCCGACGGCACGGCGGCCGGAGTGACCGTCGTCCTCGCCGCCGGACTGCTCACCTGCGCCGCGGTCGACCACCACCCCGGGACGGTGCTGCTGCTCGCCGTGGTGGCCGCCTCCGTGTCCGGCGTACTGCCGTACAACTGGCCGCCCGCCCGCGTCTTCTACGGCTCCTGCGGTTCGCGCTACACGGGCTTTCTGCTGGCGGGCTCCGTCCTGCTGCTGCTCGCCGGCGCGCCGTCGGGGAGCGCCGCGTGGGTCTCCGTACCGGCCGTGATGGCGGTGGCCCTCGCCGACCTGGTCCTGGTCCTGCTGTCCCGGCGGAAGGCGGGGCGGTCCCTCCTGGCGCCGGGACAGGACCACGTCGTGCACCGGCTGCGCCGACTCCGTCTGACGCCCCGGGGAGCGGCCGTCACCCTGATCCTGGCGACGGCCGCCTGCACCGCCACCGGCACGCTGATCCACACCGGCGTGTTCCACCCGGCGGTCGGTCTGGCGCTGCCCGCGGCCGTCGCCGTCGCGGTCGTGGCCCTGCTGCGCGTACCGGTGTACACGGCCGCGCCCCGGACCGGCATCCGCCGCAAGCCCACCGGAGCCGCCCCTTCGCCGGAAGCCCCGGTGGCCGCCGCGGCCCCGGCGGCCACCTCGACGCGTCACAGGGCGACCGTGCCCGGACCCACGCAGCAGGGCGCCCCCGAGCCGAAGCCGGGGACGCCCGCGCGCACCACCGCACCGCACATCGGCGCCACCAGGAAGCCGGCCGAGGGACGCCCCGCGGACCTGGCCGGCGACCGGCGCTGACGTACCCGCGTTGATCTACCTGCGTCGACCCGAGCGTGCCGGTCCGTCGGCGTCGGCGGACCGGGTCAGACCTGTTCCGCCACCGGCTGCGGAGCGGCCTCCGCGGAGCCGGACTCCGGACCGGAGAGGGCGGCCACCACGGCGTCGGCCTCCGCGTCCGGCTCCGGCAGCAACAGGCCGAGCGCGGTGTAGACGACGAGCGAGGTGACCAGCGGGGTGACGATCACCGTCGTCTGGGAAGCCCCGTCGAGGCCGTACTTGACGAAGAAGTACCCGGCCAGCCCCAGCGCCCAGGACGCGAGGGCCGCCCGCGAGCCGCAGCGGCGGAACGCCGGGAGCAGCCCCAGCAGCATCGGGATGGAGATCGGACCCATCACGGCCGCGACCATACCGACGACGATTCCGAGGACTCCGCCGAAGTGGTCGGCCTCGATGGCCACGACCATCGAGAACCCGATGAAGACGACCGTGACCACCCGCGCCGTCAGCAGGGTCCGCTCGTTGTCCGCGTTCCGGAACCCGGGCACGAGAGCGGGCAGGATGTCCCGGGTGACCACGGACGAGATGGCGTTGGCGTCGGAGGACGCCATGGCCATCGTGTGGGAGAACATCCCGGCGAGGGTCAGACCGACCAGCCCCACCGGCAGGTAGGACTGCGCCATCAGCGCGTACGTCTGCTGGGGATCGCTGATGTGGGGCATGAGCACCGGCGCGGCGACGGCGGGCAGCAGCAGCACCGCGGGCCAGACGAGGTACAGGGCGGCAGAGAGACCGGCCGAACGCCGGGCCGACCGGGGGGAGTCGGTGGCCATGTACCGCTGCGCGAGGTTCCACATGCCGCCGTTGTACTCGAAGAGCTTCACCACGACGTACGCGGTGAGGAAGCCGGCGGTGTACGGCCCGACCAGCGGGTCGGTGTGGCCCTCCGGGAGCCGGTGCCAGAGGGTGCCCAGACCCGAGATGCCGCCCAGGTGGTCGAGCACCACCCACATCATCGACAGCGCGGCCACCCCCTGGATGACGAACTGTCCGAACTCGGTCAGGGCGTCCGCCCACAGGCCGCCGACCGTGCAGTAGAGAAGGGTGACGACGCCGGTCAGCAGAATGCCCTGAGTCATCGACATCCCGGTGAAGACCTCCAGGAGGATCGCCACCGACGCCCACTTGGCGGCCACGTCGAAGACCTTCAGCAGCGTGCCGCTCCAGGCCAGCGCCTGCTGGGTGGGGACGTTGTAGCGGCGCGCGAGGTACTCCAGCGGGGAGGCCACCTTGAAGCGCCGCCGCAGCCGGTTCCACCGGGGGGCGAAGAGCCAGGCGCCCACGCCGGTGCCCACGGCCAGCGGCAGGAACGCCCAGACGTACACGGTGATGCCGTAGTCGTAGGCGACCGCCGCGTAGGCGACGAACACGGCCGCGCTGTAGCCGGACATGTGGTGCGAGATGCCGGTCAGCCACCAGGGCATCTTGCCGCCCCCGGTGAAGTAGTCGGAGACGTCGCTGACGCGCCGGTGCGACCACACGCCGATGAGCAGCATCACCAGGAAGTAGCCGCCGACGGCGACCCAGTCGAGCCAATGCATGGGCATACCTTCTTGTTGCTGGGACGACGCCGTCGGGCGGCCCCGTCACCAGGACGGGCTCGTCACGGGGACGGGCTTGTCTCGGGGGGAGGGTGGAGGAGTCGGAGGCTGTCGCCCCCCGCGCGTGGGGGGCCCCCCGGGGGGGGGCCCCCCCCCCCCCCGGGGGCCCCCGCGGCGGCGTGTTGTGGGTGGAAGGGGGCCCCCGGCGCCTGGGGGCGGGGGGGGGCCCGGTTGGCACAACCCCCCCCCC